>JAICJW010000124.1 GCA_025928215.1 Chloroflexia bacterium
CCGCTGCTCGTCGCGCCGTTGTTGCTCTCCCATTGGAGCGCGGTCGCTCCCCGCTCGTTGCTCATCTACGCGACACTGCTCGGTCGGGTGGTCGCACTTTCACCGTTGGTAGCATGGGGGGGCATCGGGCTGATGGCCGCCGGTTGGGCCGTGTTCGCCTTTCCGCTACACCCGTTCCGGTTGCCCGCGTACACGCCACCGCCGCCTCGCGTCGAGCAGCCGGACTTCGAGTGCGTGCCGATACGATGAGTACGGAACGTCTACAGAGCGTATGTGCGTTATGAGGAGGGATTTGGGAATGCAAGAAGAAGCAGGGCGGCCAACGTTTATCTTTACGGAAGTGCCGGACGATCCATCGGTCTCGCGCTCGACCTACGAGAATGAAGACGGCACCTTCTTTCTCTCCGTTCATGAACGCGTGAAGGCGGACAACGCGCCACGCTATCTCGTCAATATCTTCAACATGGGTGATCCGATGGAGGAAGAGGGCACGGTGTTCATCGCGCCGTGGGCGCAGACGCTCTGCTCCTTCGCGCCGGAATGGATCGCCGCGGATCCGGATGTCAACCTCGTCGAGGCGGCGGAGGATGCCGCGATGAACTGGCTCGACGTGGAAGATGTCGAACTGGGCGCGATGCGGTATCTCGTCTTCACCGAAGAGCACCCCGAAGGCGAAGAGCGCGACTGGCCGGAGGCATAACACGGATGCGGATCGCGGTCGGGCAGGTGAGTCAACTGAGCGACGAAATCCTCACATTCGCGCGGCAGTTAGGCGTGTTGGGGATTCAGGTCAATACGCCCGCGCTCCCCGGCGCGCATCGCTGGGAGTATGAAGATCTGCTCGCCCTGCGGACACGCGCGGAGGAGTACGGGCTGCACCTCGAAGCGATTGAGAACGTTCACCTCGATTTCTATGACAAAGTGATGCTTGGCCTGCCGGGGCGGGATGAGCAGATCGCGCACTATCAGGCGACGATCCGTAACATTGGCCGGGCGGGCATCCCGATCCTCGGCTACCACTTCATGCCGAACTCCGTCTGGCGCACCGCGCGCGCGCCGGTGGGCCGGGGTGGTGCGCTCGTCACCGCGTTCGATCTGGCGGCGGTTACGGAGCGGCAGAGCGAACTGCTCGTCGCCCGCACCGACCGCTCCGGCAGCGACGATCCTTTCAATACTCAGGGCATCATCCCCGCCGCTGGCTACCAATTGAACGAGGCGGAGATGTGGGCGAACTATACTTATTTCATCAAGGCGGTGATTCCCGTCGCGGAGGAGGCGGGCGTCAAACTCGCGTTGCACCCGGACGACCCACCGGTCGCGTCGCTCGGCGGCATCGCGCGCCTCTTCCGCAACTTCGACGGCTTCAAACGGGCGATGGAGATCGCGGACAGCGACGCATGGGGCCTCGATCTCTGCCTCGGTTGCTGGTCCGAGATGGGCGGCGAGCCTGCGGTGATGGAGGCGATTGACTTCTTCGGCCCGCGCGGCAAGATTCTCTACGTCCATTTTCGCGATGTGCAGGGGACGGTGCCGACGTTCGCGGAATGCTTCATCGGTGAGGGAAACTTCAATGCCGCGACGGTGATGCGCGCCCTCAAACGCGTCGGCTTCACCGGCTTCCTGCTCGACGATCACGTTCCCTTCATGGCAAATGACACCGATTACGGCCATCGCGGCCGCGCCCATGCCATCGGCTACATGCAGGGGCTGCTCGCGATGCTGGAGACGCTTCCTTCCACTCCCTGATCCATCGTCCCCGCGGGATCAGGGAAGCCTGTCCGGTCTGCTCAGGCATTCAAATCCTGGTACACCAGAAGCAGGTCGTTATTCTGCTGGGCGATGATCTGCTGAAGGAAGATCATTGATTGCAGCAGGACCGCCTGCCGCTGGGCGTCCGTCGTCGCCGATGAATAGGCGTCCTGGACCTTCTGATTGAACTGGTTGAGCGCGGTCTGGGCCTTGTCCGTCGTATCCTTGAGCTCGGCCGCTGTGGTCTGCTTCAAGGGCAGTTTCTGTACCGCCACCTGCTGGACGCCCGTCGGCGACGCGGCCTTCGGATGGAAGGTATTGATGCCCTGAAAGACGGTGAGCGCGAGGAGCAGCACCGCGATAATACCGAGGAGTGCCGTTGTCAATGCGTTCCCGCGTTGCGTGGCGGGTTGCGGCGCTTGGGGTGGCTGCGGCGTGATCGTCGTGTTTGCCGGCGACCAATCCCGGCCGGGAACGGTCGGGCCGCTGGCGGGGATCGGCGGCGGCGGGACGTAACGCCCCCCCTCATACGGACGCGGCGGCTCGGCCATCGCGCCGGGGGGGGCGGGTTGTGGCGTGGGGAGGCGAGGCGGATAGGTGGGCTGCTCCGTGGGCGGGTACGGCGCGGGCTGTGGAGACGGCCCCGGCGGGCGCTGCGGCGGCGCGGCATATCGGGGCGGTGATTGCGGCGCGCCGAAGGTCGGCAAGGGTGGTGGCACGGCGGCGGGGCGTGGCGGAGGGGGCAGGAGGTCCGCCGCTTTTTTCTCCTCGGGCGCGGGCGCTTCGTCAGGCGTTGCCGCGTGGATTGGTTCTTCATCGGGCGACCGTTGCGGCGCGGATATTTCCCGGTCGAGCGATTCGTCGCTGGTCGGCTGCCGCTCTCCGGCGCGCTCGTCGGACGGCGCGGCCTGCGGGGTATCGGGCGATTCCGGTTCCGATGCACCGGCGGGGTGCGAAGATTCCGGAGGGGATGTCTGATTCACGCGACGCTCCTTGGATTGGGCACAAATTCGATGCATGTATGCTACCACACGGCAGTAGGCGGCACGAAGCGTGCGGCAAGCGATTCGAAGACATCGGACTCGCCGGAGCTGGACGGATCAATACTACCCCCCTGCCTGCTGCCCGCTGCCCGCTGCCCGCTTGTGTGGCACAATGTGTGCAGCGTAGGAAGCACTGTCTTTCCGCAGCCGTGCGGGGATGTGTACGCTACCGATGGAGGAATGCCCATGGCCACCATGACCGCAACCGCAACGCCGACAACCGAAGAACTGGAGAATCTCGCGCGGCTCGTCCGCTACTACAGTATGGTTTCCACGACGAAGGCGGGGTCCGGCCACCCGACCTCCTCAATGTCCGCCGCCGATTTGATGACGGTCGTTTTCTTCCGCGAGATGCAATACAACTTCGATGATGCCCGCCAGCCGAACAACGACCGGGTAATTTTCTCGAAGGGGCACGCCTCGCCGCTCCTCTACTCGCTCTACACCGTCGCGGGCGCGGTCAGCGAGGACGAGCTGATGACGCTGCGGAAGTTCGGCAGCCGCCTCGAAGGGCATCCAACCACGCGCCTGCCCTGGGTGGAGGCGGCGACCGGATCGCTTGGTCAGGGCCTCTCTATCGGCGTCGGCGAGGCGATCAGCGGCAAGTACCTCGACAAGCAGGATTTCACCGTCTACGTTCTGATGGGGGACGGCGAGATGGCGGAGGGGTCGCTCTGGGAAGCTTTCGCCTGCGCCGCGAACTACAAACTCGATAACCTGATCGGCATTGTGGATGTCAACCGCCTCGGCCAGAGCCAGCCGACCGCGTATCAGCACGATATTGATGTCTACGCCAATCGCGTCAGGGCGTTCGGCTGGCACGCCATTGAGGTGGACGGGAACGACGTGGGGGCGGTCTGCCGCGCCTTCGATGCGGCGAAGAAGATCAAGGATCAGCCGGTCGCGCTGATCGCGAATACGGTTAAGGGGAAGGGCGCGCCCTTCCTCGCCGATCAGAACGGCTGGCACGGCAAAGCCCTCAACGAGGAGCAATTGAAGCAGGCATTGGAGGAACTCGGCCCCGTCAATACCGAACTGCGCGGCGGCGTGCGTAAGCCGAAGCCGTTGCGCGACACGACGCCGACTTTCAAGCAACCCGCCGCGCCGGACTACAAACTCGGCCAGATGATCGCCACCCGCCGCGCCTACGGTAATGGCCTGAAGAAACTTGGCGACGCGAACGCGCAGGTCGTCGCGCTCGATGGGGATGTGAAGAACTCGTCGTATTCAGAAATCTTCCAGCAGGCGCACCCGGATCACTTCTTCGAGATGTTCATCGCCGAGCAGAATATGGTCGGTGTCGCGGTCGGGCTGGCGCGGATGAAGAAGCGACCGTTCGTTTCGACTTTCGCCGCCTTCTTCAGCCGTGCCTACGATCAGATTCGTATGGGCGCGCTCTCCGAGGCGAACATGGTGCTCACCGGCTCGCACGCGGGCGTCTCGATTGGCGAGGACGGCGCATCGCAGATGGGCCTTGAGGAACTGGCGATGATGCGTGCCGTCCACGGTAGCACCGTCCTCTATCCGGCGGACGCCGTCTCGACCGAACGGCTGCTGGCGGAAGCCGCGCAGCAGGATGGCGTCGTCTATCTGCAGACGACCCGCGCCGATACGCCGGTTCTCTACGACAATAACGAGAAATTCCCGATTGGTGGCGCGAAAGTCGTTCGGCAATCGGACAAGGACGCCGTGACGGTGATCGGCGCGGGCATCACGCTTGCGGAGGCGGTCAAGGCGGCAGATATGCTGCAAGAAGACGGCATCGCCATCCGCGTTGTAGACGCCTACAGCGTCAAGCCGATAGACGCGAAGACGATCAGCAACGCGGCGCACGCGACGCACAATCGCGTGGTCGTCGTCGAGGACCACTGGTTCGAGGGTGGATTGGGCGACGCGGTCTTGAACGTCTTCGCCACCGATCCGAAAGTCTCCGTCACCAAACTCGCCGTCACGAAGACGCCACATTCCGGCAAGCCCGCCGAACTGCTCGCTTACGAGGGCATTGACGCGAAGAGCATCGCCGCGACCGTGCGCGAACTGGCGACGTAAGGGAACCTCACGCCCGGCCCCTCTCCATCGCGATGGTGAGGGGCCGGGCGTGAGGTTCTACAACACCTCAACATCCCCGAAGACTTCGGAGTTGGAGATGCCGCGCATGAAGGCGAGATATTCCTCTTTGGTCATCGGCGCGTCGTAGTTCGCGGCGATCTCCGTGCCGGTATGGCCGTCGCCCCAAAGGAGATCGAGAGCGGTTTCGGCCATCAGGATGCCATTCCAGAGGTAGGAAATTTCCTTGTCCGCGATGGCATAGTCGTTGCCGTGGAAGGTGCCGGTGCTGCCATTCATGCTCGGCTGGATGACGGGCATGATGTGGGCGAGGTCCCCCATGTCCGTGCTGCCCGCCATGTGCTGCTCCTCGTTGACATCGCGTGCGCTGAAGTGGCGGAGGACGTTCGCCTTGAAGAGCGCGTTGAGCGCCGAATCATTGATCTGCGGCAGGTAGCCGGGGACGGTAGTGATCTCCACCTGCGCGCCGACGGCGACCGCGCCCGCCTTCAATGCCCGATCCACCTTCTTTGCCGCGCGCAGCACCGCCTCCATCGAGCGGCCGCGCACGTACGTCTCCATCCGCACATCGGACGGCACGACATTTACCAAATCGCCGCCGCGCGTGATGATCGGATGGACGCGCACGCTGTCGTCGTCCGAAAAGGTCTCGCGATTCGCGTGGATGGACATCAGGCCGACCATCGCGGCGTTGAGGGCGTTGACGCCCTTGTCCGGCGCGCCGCCGGCGTGCGCGGGGTGGCCGGAATAGCGGATCAGTTTGCCGATGAAGCCGTTGCTCGTCCCAGTGATGGTGAACTTCGCGGGCGAGCGATCCTGCGAGCCGCTGTGCATCATGATCGTGATGTCCACATCGTCGAACTCGCCGAGCGCCACTAACTCGCTCTTGCCGCCGAGGAATTCCAGTTTGCCCTCCTGCTTCAGGCGGGAGCGATAGTCAATCTCAACGTACTCCTCGGCGGGGACGGCGAGGAAGACGAGTTTCCCGGAGAGGTGCTCAATCGCGCCGCTCTCGATGATGCCCGTTGCGGCGGCGAGCATCCCGGCGATCTGGCAGTTGTGGCCGCAGCAATGCGCCGCGCCGGTGGCGGGGTTGGCGTCCGGGTGATCGAAGACGATGATGCTGTCCAGTTCACCCATGATGCAGACGGAAGGGCCGGGCCGCCCGGTATCGAGCACCGCCTTGACGCCGGTGATGCCGAGATTCGTGCGATAGGAGAGACCGAGGCGGTCGAAGTATGAAGCGACGCGCTCCGCCGTGTGGACTTCCTTGAAGCCGAGTTCGGGGTCCGCATAGATCGCGTCACCGACGGCATAGATGGCGTCCCGGTTTGCTTGAATGGCGGCGGTGACGCGCCGTTTGACGTCGTCAAGTGTTGCGCTGCTCATTGGGGTCGCATGCGTCAGTGTCATCGCGGGTCTCCTTTATCGGCAACAAAATGAAGATGCGTGCTGTACCAGTGTGCATATTCTCGCATGGGATGAAGGGAGCGGCAATCTGCGCCTCAGCCTTTGTCATGCTCGACGCGGGTGAGGGTGAAGCAGGCGAGTTCGGGGCGGGCGCAGAAGCGGAGCGGCACGGTTGAGACGCCGAGGCCGTGGCTAACATAGAGCCGGTTGCCGCGTACATTGAACCAGCCGCGCGGGTAGGCGGACTGCATCTCGCTGATCGGCCAGTCCACCCAGTCGTAGCGCCGGATGGGCGACAGGCGAATTTGCGCGCTATGCGTGTGGCCGGAGAGCGTCAGGCCCGCCCAGCGGTCGGGGAAGCGATCAATGACATCTGGCTCGTGAATAAGCGCGATACTCGGGCTTTTGCCCTGCATCCGCGCGACGATCCCCTTAACATCCGCGCCGGGGCCATCCAGATCGTCCTCAAAGCCGACGACGATCCCCGCGACGCCGTTATGGACAAACGCGGTGAGGTCATTGCGCAGCACGGTGATGCCTTGCCTCTCCAGGTCTCGGGCGATCAGGTCCGCGCCGATGGTGCGTTGGAGATAGTCATGATTGCCGAGGATGGCGAGCGTCGGCGCAATTTTCGCGAGTGGGGCGAGGAGATCGAGCGGGCGCGGCCTCCCGTCGTTCGCGTAATCGCCGGTGAGGACGATCAAATCCGGCTTCATCGCGACCGTCTCCGCGATCGCGCGGGCGAGCATCGCGTTCGGCGTGGCGAAGCCGAGATGGAAATCAGAGAGTTGGATAATACGCACGCCGTCCCATTCAGGCGGGATGTCCGCCATCTCGACACGGTGTTCGGTGATTTCGAGCCAGCGCCGCTCGATGCCGCCTGCGTAGCCGAGGAAGGCCGCGCCGAGGCCACCGATTGCCAGCGCGCCCCGCCGCAGGATCGTACCGGCGCGCATCAGTCGTTGTAGTACCACGATCCCGCCGGTGGTGGCAGGGTGGAAAGGTCGCCGAGAGTGGGGAGCGAACCGTCCGCGAAGGGGCGCGCCGCGATCAGTTGCAACCAGCAGGAATCGTGTAGGCAGGCGAGCGTGACGAGGCCCGCGCGCTCCGCGAAGGTGCGCATCTCCGCCTCGGTGCTCCAGCGGTTGTGATGGACGGGCCGCCGCCGTCCGCGATAATGCTCGACTTCTGCCAGCCAGCGCTGCCAGCCGTCCTCATTCTGCAAATTCCATGTATCGCCGTAGAGGATGCCGCCCGGTTTGAGGCAGCGCGCGATCTCGCGGATGGACGCCCACATCTCCTGCTTATCAATGTGGAAGAAGACGAGATGGGCATACGCGCGGTCAAAGATTTCATCCGGGAAGGGGAGATCGCCGTCGCCGGAGATGTGCGCGAACGTGGCGTTCGGGAGATGGCGCATCCGTTCGGCGGCGCGGTCGAGCATCTTGCGGGAGACATCCGCGCCGACCCAGCGGCGGATATGCGGCGCCATTTCCCGCCCGACGCGCGCGACGCCGGGGCCGAGGTCGAGGACGCAGTGATCCGGTTCGATGGCGAGTGCGGTAATCAGCCGCTCCGCCATTTTCGTGCCCGTCCGCTGGAGCGTCGCTTCATCGGGGGAGCCATTGACCATGTGCGCGGCGTAATCGGCGTCCCCGGCGGCGAAGTCCCAGACCTGGCGCATCGTGCGCGGGAAGGGATTGACATCGCCCCAGAAGCGGTGCCACGCGTATCGTGGCCGCCGCCAGAGTTCCTCCGTCATGAACCGTTCGATCAGCCCACGTGCCGTCCGCTCGTACCCATTCAGGCTCCGCAGCTGTTTCTCGCCGCGCCGTCGTTCCATGACCGTCATCCTGCTGCGTATCCTCCATCCGCCCGGTACCGACCGGACAGGAACGCATTGTACCAAACCACCGATGCCCTGCCGCTTGTGCATCCATCGGGAATCATCTAGCATCTCCGTATCTTTGTTGCGATCGCGGTAGGCGGGCGATATGCACGATCTCTGGGAACGGGCGCTCGATCTCGTCTTTCCGCCCCGGTGCGCGGGCTGCGGGGTGCGCGGTGTATTGTTGTGTTCGACGTGCGAGGCGGCAATCGCGTATATCCAACCGCCCGCCTGCTCATCATGCGGAGGCCGTGTCACCCGGCCCGGCACCTGCCCCTCCTGCCGCGCCTATCCGAACGCGCTCGATGGAATGGTCGCCGCGACAGAGTTCGCCGGGCCGGTCCGCGCGTGCATTCACGCGCTGAAGTACGAGGGGCAGCGTGGCTATGCCGGTCTCCTCGCGGCAATGGCGTGTCCCTCTCTGGCCCGGCTTCCGGCCCCCGACGCGATTGTGCCGGTGCCGCTCTCGCGGGAGCGACAGCGCGGCCGCGGCTTCAATCAATCGCTGATGATCGCGCGGCATCTCGCGGCTGATGCGCTGCCGGTGATCCCGGAATGGCTCGCCCGCACGCGGAATACGCCGCCGCAAGTCGGGCAAGATCGGGAGGCGCGGCAGGCAAACGTCGCGGGCGCATTCGCCTGCCCCGACCTGGCGGCGGTGCATGGGCAACGAATTCTGCTCTTCGATGATGTGGCGACGACGGGTGCGACGCTCGATGCCTGCGCGCGGGCGCTCCGTGCGGCGGGCGTCGCATCCGTTCACGCGCTCGTCGTCGCGAAGGCGCGATGAACCGGAACGCTTGCCCGCGTCGTGTATGGTGTAGGGGGAGTGCGGGAACCATCACGCAGTGAGGAGCGATCACGGGTGCTGGACGGGTGGCGACGGCGACGGGGCGGCGCCGCGCCGGATTTGGGTGTGGTCACGGACGAGGCGTTGCTTGTGCTGGCGCAGGGGGGCGACAGCGCCGCCTTTGAAACACTCGTCCGGCGCTATACGCAACCTTTGTATGCCTTCGCCACTCGTATTCTCGGCAGCGCGGACGACGCGGCGGATGTCGTGCAGCACACCTTCATCCAATGCTACAACGCCCTCCCGCGCTTGCATGCCGATACCGCCCTGCGCCCGTGGTTTTACCGCGTCGCGCGCAATCGCTGCCTCGACCTGATCCGCCAGCGGCGCACGCTCCCCGCCGATTCGCCGCGCGAGAACGAGGAGGAGGCCGACGCGCTCGCGATGATCGCGGACCGTGGCCCCTCGCTCGAATCGCTCGCGGAGCGGCGCGATCTCCAGCGGCTCCTGGCGGAAGCAATTGCCGGGTTGCCGCCGAAGTACCGCGAAGTCGTCGTCCTCCGCTATGAGGGCGATCTCACCTTCGGCGAGATCGCGGAAACGCTCGGTATCCCGGAGAACAGCGCGAAGACGCTGTTCCAGCGGGCAAAAACGATGCTGCGCCTCGCGCTGCGCGAGTGGGTGCGCGAGGAAGTGTAAGGGGAATGTGAAACTTTCCCGCACCGGGCCGCGTGGAAAGAATAGGAGATGTGGGCAAAGGACGGGCAGCGATGACCGATGAACGAATGACAATGAATGGAGCGGACGGCCCGCCGCCGGACGACCTCGACCGCGTATTCGCGCGGCTCGCATCGCCGGTGCCGCCCGCCGCGTTGATCCCGACGATCCTCGCGCGGACGGTCGGGACGGCGCCCGCCGCCGTCGCACGTCGCGAGCGGATGCGCGTCGCGCTGTGGGTCTCCTATGGCGTGACGCTCTCGCTCGTACTGGTCTGCGCGGTGCTCTTCGGTCAGGCGCTCCACGCCACAGGCACGCTCGATTATCTGGCCTTCGGCTTGCACGATTTCGACCTCGTGCGGCGGTCCCCTGGCCTCTTCTGGAGCGCCTTTATTGAGCACATGCCGTGGATGCATCTGCTCGTTCTCGTTGCGGCGCTCGCGGCGTGGCTTGTGACGACTATCGCGCTTCTGCGCCGCCGCGTGCCATCGCCGCCGACCGGGCCGCATCCGCGGATGGTGACGGGGGCGACTCGATGAAGCGGTGGCTGCGCCTTCTTCTCATCGCGGCGCCCGTCATCGTGCTTCTGCTCGGCGTGCCGGCGGGCGTGGCATTGGCGCGCCGCTCGCCACTCAATGAACCATTCGCGAGCGGGCCGCGCATTGGGGCGGCGGTTCCCAATGGGACGGCGCGGCCCGGCGGATCGCCTCCATTCGTCGGGCCGCAACGATTTGTCGGTCCGCCCCTGCCGATTTCGCGGGCGCAAAGCGGCGTCAGTGGCGTGATCACGCGCGATTCTCCGAACCGGATTGTCGTCTATACACGGGCAAAAAAACTGGCAATTGTCGCGATTGATCCAAAGACGACGATCAGGATGAACGGCAAAAATATCAAGGCGTCCGATGTGAAGCGCGGTGACCGCGTGACGATTCTCGGCCACCGCGAAGGTGCAGGCGCCTTTCACGCCGACTTGATTCGCGTCGTCCGGCCGCAACGCCCGGACCCTGCCCCCGGCGCGGCGCGCTGATCGCCGGAGCGGAATCCCGCGATGTGACACTCAATGCTCGAACGTGAGCGCCTCGGCTTCCTCGCGCAACCACGCGCCGGGCTTGCTCCCCGATTCATACCGACAGGCCGGGCAGCAGAGTGGGCCTGATCCACGCGCGATGATGTGTGCATTCTCCGCCGCCCGGTCAACCCATGCGTGGTCAATGAGGGTAATCGGGTCCGCGCGCTCCACCTCCGCGCGGGGAAGGGCGAGGTGCTCCGCCCAGAGGTCTATCCGCAGATTCCGCGCGGTGTCGGCGTCGGCGATC
>JAICJW010000081.1 GCA_025928215.1 Chloroflexia bacterium
CGAGCAACCATCGAACCGCCCGATGCGCTGCGCGATCTCGTGCTGCCGCTCGTGCCGATGGTCGGCTGCTTCGGTGTCGCGCCCGCCGGTGGAGAGGCGATCTCCACCGCCACCTCGGCGCGGCATGGCGGTAACATGGATTATCGCGGCTTCACCGAGGGCGCGACGGTCTATTTCCCCGTCGCGGTTCCCGGCGCGCTCTTCCACATCGGAGACGGCCACGCCCTGCAAGGAGATGGCGAGATCGTCGGCACCGGCATCGAAACCTCGTTCGAGATGGAAGTCGTGCTGCGCGTTCAGAAGGGAAGGAAGATCACCTGGCCGCGCGGCGAGAATGCGGACTACATCTTCACCGTCGGCAATGCCCGCCCGCTCGATCAAGCCTTGCAGCACGCGACCAGCGAGATGCTCCGCTGGCTCGGCGAGGAGTACGGCCTCGACGCCACCGCCGCTAGCCTCCTGATGGGCCAGACCGTCGAGTACGACCTCGGCAACGTCTTCGATCCCGCCTACACGATGGTCTGCAAAATGCCCAAACGCTGGCTGAAGAAGGAAACCGATTGAACCGCGGAGACGCAGAGGACGCAGAGAGGGAAAAGAGAAGGAAAACGCGTAGTTGGGGATCAGATATGAGCCACCACGCTAGTTCGGTATTTCTCTCATGCTTCTTCTTTTTCTCTGTGTTTCTCTGCGTCTCCGCGGTTCAATCGGTTTCAGGGGAGGTAGCCGCGATAGGTGGGGGAGGCGGCGACGGTGCGGAAGGCGGCGAGCGTGGCGGATGAGGAATTGACGCGCCAGTCCGTCTCTTTGTCCTCATCGAACCAGATGACGGCGCGAAGGCGCGGGAAGCGGGCGGGGAGGTCGCGCAGCAACCCCTGGGTAATCCACGCCGCTTTATCGCCACCGACTTCGGCGGACGCCGTCTCTCCGATCAGCATCGGCTTACTGGCGATCCGCGCGACGCTGTCATACGATGGCCCGAAGACGTCGGCGAAACTCGTCCACTGCGACCACGACTGGCTCGTACCGAAGTTGTAGCCGTCCAGGCCGACCCAATCCACCATCTTGTCACCGGGGTAGACCTGCGCGAAGGGCGTGCTGCCGGGATAGGCGACATTCGGCGACCAAACCCAGCGGGCATTGATCGCGCCTTCCTGCCGGAAGATGGTATGCACGTGCGCCCACATCGCGATGTACTGCGCGGCGGTGTTCCCGTTCACATTCGCCGCCCACGGGTACCAATTCCCATTCATTTCGTGCGCGAATTTGAGATAGAGCGGCTTGCCCCATGCCGCCGCATCGCGCGCCCACTGATGGATGAAGGCATCGTGCGCGCCGGCAACAATCGCGCTCAGGCTGTAGGCGGGCTGGTTCGGGCCGGCGGACGCATCCCACGGTTCCCAGGTAATCATCGGCATCGCGCCACGGCTGGCGGCGGCATCCATTTTGATCGGATCGAACGCGCTGTTTCCGGTCGTTACCCAATCCTGATACCACATGACAATGCCGGGTGCGACGCCAACCATACCGGTGAACGCGTCAATTTGCGATGGGTCGCCGGGCGCGTTGACGATGTACGCGCCGAGCGCGAGCGTGTGCGCGGGCGCCGCCGTGACCGTCCCCGCATGGAGCGTCATCGCCAACAACCCGCAGAGGAGCGGCATGAGGTGCGGTCGGATACCGGATCGCGGTCGCAATCATTCCCCCAAATCAGATTGCGCCAGGCGCACCCTCTCACCAGGACATCGTGATCGTACCCCCCTCGCATCGTGGGGTCCTCTCTGGTTCCGCAAATGAGAACGAACGACGGACACAGAGGTGACGGCGGCACGGCGAATCATTGTACTTCTGAACACAAAACAGCGAGAGAGAACCCGATCCCCTTCCGATGATGGCGGGTGTATCATCGGATGGAGGGCGGCGGCTCCGCCGCCCCGCTTCGTCCACCGAGGAGGCATGCGTATGTTCGCGATGGTGCTCGATGCGCCCGGTCAGCCGCTCCGCCCCACCGATCTGCCAGCGCCGACGCCCGCTGAGGATCAAGTGCTGCTGCGTATCAGCGCCTGTGGCATCTGCCGGACGGACCTGCATATCCTCGACGGCGACCTCGACAAACCGAACCTGCCCCTCATCCCCGGCCATCAGATTGTCGGCATCGTCGCGGCAGTGGGGGAGCGTGTCACGCGATTCAAAGCGGGGGACCGGGTCGGCGTGCCATGGCTCGGCTGGACGGATGGCACCTGCCCGTATTGCCGCACGGGCCGCGAGAATCTCTGCGACAATGCCCGTTTCACCGGCTACGACTTCAATGGCGGCTATGCGGAGCAGACCGTCGCTGACGAGCGATTCTGCTTCCCAATCCCCGCCGGCTATCCGGACGATCAGGCCGCGCCGCTGCTCTGCGCCGGGCTGATCGGCTATCGCGCCTACACGATGGCGGGCGATGCGAAACGGCTCGGCCTCTACGGCTTCGGCAACGCCGCGCATATCCTCACGCAGGTCGCGCGGCATCAGGGGCGGGAGGTCTTCGCCTTCACGCGGCCCGGTGATACCGAGGGGCAGCAATCCGCCCGCGCGCTCGGCGCCGTCTGGGCGGGCGGCTCGGACAGCGCGCCGCCGGATAAATTGGACGCCGCAATCCTCTTCGCCGCCGCCGGGGAACTCGTTCCTGCCGCGTTGCGAGCCGTGGACAAGGGCGGCAGCGTCATCTGCGCCGAAATCCATATGAGCGATATCCCTTCGTTCCCGTACGACATCCTCTGGGAGGAACGGATCGTCCGCTCGGTCGCCAATCTTACCCGCCACGACGGCGAGGAATTTCTCGCCCTTGCCCCAACGATCCCCGTCCGCACCGAAGTACAAACCTTTCCGCTCCGCGACGCGAACACGGCGATTGCGGCGATGCGTGACGGCACCCTCCGTGGCACGGCGGTCCTCGTTCCGAACATGGATGCGCTATGATGCCGGGCGGTGGTTCATCGTCCCTTGCGTAAGGAGTCTCATCGTGGCGGCAGAACGGCCGGTCTTCATCTCCGTTGTCCAGTATCAGGAGCAGATCGCGGCGGGCACAACGCACAGTACCGATCTCTTCGATACGGCGCACCGGCTAGGCGCGGCGGGCGTCGAACTGCGTCCGCAGTTCTGGACGGATAAGGGGCGCGAGTTGCCCGCCGCGCGTGACCGGGCGGCGCATCACGGCCTGCTCGTCACCTATGCGACGATGGGCAGGCTCTTCGACTCCGATCCGGCATCGCTCCGGCAGGATATTGACGATGCCGCCGCGCTCGGCTCGCCGCTCCTGCGCGTCTTTCCCGGCCCGGTGCCCGCGGACGATGACGATGCAGGATGGGAGCGAGGCCGGGCAATCGCCCGCTACGCGGACGAGCGGGGGATCACGCTCGCGCTGGAAAACTTCGTCGGCACGCCGGGCGGCACACTGGCGGAGATCGAACGGACGCTCGCGCGCATCCCGGAAATGATGACGAACATAGACATTGGCAACTACCCGCGCCACGATCAAGATGTGCCTGCCGCCATCCGCGCCGTCGGCAATCGCGCCGTTTCCGTACACCTGAAAGACGCGGAGGACGACCCGGCGCATGGGACGACCTACCTCGGCGGCGCATCCTTGCCCCTGCCCGCCATCCTCGACGCATTGGACCGCCTGCCGCAGCGCCTCCTGTACATCTTCGAGTTCGGCGGCGGCGACAACCCGGACGACCGCATCACGCGCAGCCTCGCCTACCTGCGCGAGCGATAGACGCTTACGCAGCGTCGGTCGGTTCGGTCAGGGTGCGCAACCGGCGCATCTCCGGCCACAGCCGCGCGACGAGCAGCACGACGAGCATGGTGCCGACGCCACCGGCAACGACCGCGATCACCGGGCCGAAGAGTTGCGCCGCCACGCCGGACTCGAACCCTCCCAGTTGATTGGAGGTGCCGATAAAGAGCGAATTGACCGCGCCGACCCGCCCTCGCATCGCGTCCGGCGTGCGCACGAGCACCAGCGTGCTGCGGATGATGACGCTGATATTATCGAGCGCGCCGAGCAGGAAGAGCATCGCGAGCGAGAGCGCGAACGAGCGCGACAGGCCGAAGATCATCGTCACGACGCCGAACCCGCCCACCGCCAGCAGCAATGTACGCCCCGCGTGAGCAAATGCGGGGCGATGCGCGAGCGAGAGCGCCATGCAGACCGCCCCCACCGATGTAGCTGCCTGCAACCAACCCAGACCGAACGGGCCGACGTGCAAGATGTCCTTCGCGAAGATCGGCAGGAGCGTCGTCGCCCCGCCGAGCAGGACCGCGAAGAGATCGAGGGTGATCGCCGCCAGCAATACCGGCGTCCGCCAGAGGAACCGTATCCCTTCGGTGATCGAGCGCCACGTCCGCCCCCGAATCGCGCGCGTGGCGGTGGAGCGGACGTGCAAGAGCGTGAGCAATCCGGCGTACGAGAAGGCGGCGACCGCATAGAGCACAAAGACCCACGTCGCTCCATGAAAGAGGCCGATCAGGAAACCGCCCGCCGCCGGCCCCAGCACCGCCGATACTTGCTGCGTGCTGCTCCGCCAGGTGATCGCGCTCTCGTATGCCTCGATCGGGATGACCTGCGCGACGAGCGCGGAACTTGCCGGACTGTTGAAGGCCTGCGCGCCGCCGATCAGCACCAGGCAGCCATAGATGAGGAGCAATGGGCCGTTTCGGCCCGAGACCACGGCAAGCCCCAGCGCGCCGAGCGCCAGCGTCACTTGCGCGACGAGCATCACCCATTTGCGGCTGTAGCGATCCGCAACCTGTCCGGCGGGCAGCGAGAGCACGATGACCGGGATGATCTGCGCCAGGCCGACCCCGCCGAGGACGAGCGCGGAGCCGGTGCGGTTGTATAACTCCCATCCGAGCGCGACGGTCAGCATCTGCTGGCCGAACGAGCTGATACAGACGCCGATCAGGAGCAGGCGGAAATCGCGGAAACGCAGCGCCCGGTACGGGTCATGGCCGCCAGCCACGACGGCCGCCGGTGGGAGGGCCGGCGAGGCATCGAGCGTACCACCGGCGGGGATATGCGCCTCGTCATCCACTCCCGTCATGCTGGTGTCCTTGCGTTTTGTGGCAATCGCATTCTCGTCACCGTGCATGGACAACGTCGGCGCCGTGAACCGCGCTCCGTGAGCGCTTGTACGGCATAATGCAGCGGGACGCAAGAACTGTATCGCCGCATCGGGGAGGATGAACGCATGGCGCAGCGCACTGACACAGATGTCGCGATCATCGGGGGCGGCCCGGTGGGATTGACCCTCGCCATGGACCTCGCCGGGCGCGGCATTCGGGTGGTCGTGATCGAGGAGCGCGAGCGCGGCGAGCCGCCGAGCGTCAAGTGCAATCATGTCGCCGCTCGCTCGATGGAGCTGTTTCGCCGCCTCGGGATTGTCCAGAAGATCAGGGATGCCGGGCTACCGGCGGACTACCCGCATGACATCGCCTATCGCACGACGATGGTTGGGCAGGAGATCACGCGCATCCCGATCCCCTGCCGCCGCGACCGCTACACCGCCACCGGCGGCCCGGACACGGGGTGGCCGACCCCGGAGCCGCCGCACCGGATCAACCAGATTTATCTCGAACCAATCTTGTTCGCGCACGCATCGGCGACGCCCGGCGTGACGATCCGCAACCGGGTCCGCTTCGACGGCCTCAGCCAGGATGACGATGGTGTGACGGCGCGCGCGCACGACCTCGACACCGGCGCGGCTCTCTCCATCACCGCGCACTATCTCGTCGGCTGCGATGGCGGGAAATCGGCCGTCCGGCACGCGATTGGCGCACTGCTCGTGGGCGATCCCGTCGTGCAGCGCGTCCAATCGTCCTACATTCGCGCGCCCCGGTTGCTCTCCCTGCTCAATGGCACGCCGGCGTGGGGAAACATCTCGCTCAATCCGCGCCGCAGCGGCACGGTGTACGCCATTGACGGGCGCGAAACGTGGCTGATCCACAACTATTTGAAGGACGACGAGGCGGACTTCGACGCCGTTGATCGCGACTGGGCGATCCGCGCGATCCTCGGTGTCGGCCCCGATTTCCGGTACGAGATGATCAGCGAGGAGGACTGGTTTGGCCGCCGCCTCGTCGCCGACCGCTTCCGGGACCGGCGCGTTTTCCTCTGCGGCGACGCGGCGCATATCTGGGTGCCCTACGCGGGATACGGCATGAACGCCGGCCTCGCGGACGGCGCGAACCTCGGCTGGCTGCTCGCCGCGCGCCTCAACGGCTGGGGGGCGGCGGGGATTCTCGATGCCTACGAACGCGAGCGTCAACCGATCACCGAACAGGTATCGCGCTTCGCGATGGATCACGCCCACGCGATGGCGAAGCAGCGGCGCGGCGTCCCCCCGGAAATCGAGGAGCAGAGTCCGGCGGGCGACGCGGCGCGCGCGGCGGTTGGCCGGGCGGCCTACGATCTCAATGTCCAGCAATACTGCGCCGCCGGCCTGAACTTCGGCTACTACTACGACGATTCGCCGATCATCGCCTACGACGGCGCGCCACACCCGCCCTATTCGATGGGCGATTTCACGTCCTCCACCGTCCCCGGCTGCCGCGCGCCGCATCTCTGGCTGGGCGATGGACGGTCGCTCTACGACGCGCTCGGCCCGGAATACACGCTGCTGCGCTTCGACCCTACGATTATCGTTGATGGCCTGCTGACTGCCGCCGCCGACCGTCATCTGCCGCTCCATCTTCTTGATGTCGTGGCAGATGAGGCCGCGGTTTACGACACGCGCCTCGTCCTCGTGCGGCCCGACCAGCATGTCGCCTGGCGGTGCGACGCGCAGCCGGCGAAGCCCCTCGCCCTGATTGATCGCGTGCGCGGCGCTGGGGCGACGTAGGCGAGGCGGCTGGCAGATTCGCTACAGACCGGCGAGCGCGCAATCGAGATCGGCGATCAAATCCCGTGCCGACTCGATACCGACGGACAGGCGCAGCAGCCCCGGATGCTGCGCCCACGGCGAACCGGGAATCTGGGCCATCAGCGCCGGATCGGTCTCCAGCCAGGCGGTGGGCGGATAGATGAGGGACTCGACGCCGCCGAGGCTCGTCGCCAGTTGGAAGACGCGCGTCCCCTCGGAGACGCGCCGCGCCGCCGCCGAGCCGCCCGCCACCGCGAAGGAGACCATGCCGCTGAAGCCGCCCGGCATCTGGCGGCAGGCCAGCGCATGGCCCGGATGATCCGGCAGCCCCGGATAGCGCACGCTCGTCACCTTCGGGTGCCCGCACAACCACTCGGCGACGGCCTGCGCGTTCTCCATGTGCTGGCGCATCCGTACCCCTAATGTGCGCATGCCGCGGATCAGCAGCCAGCAATCGAACGGGCTGGGAACTGCCCCGAGGTAATATTGCCGGTCGGTGATGCGCGCCGCCAGCTCCGCCGTGCGCGCGATCACGGCCCCGCCGAGCAGGTCACTGTGGCCGCCCAGGTATTTGGTCGTGCTGTGAACGACGAGGTCAATGCCCCAATCAATCGGATTCTGGCAGTACGGTGAGGCGAAGGTATTGTCAACGACCGTCAGCGCATTCGCCTCACCAGCGATCACCGCGATCTCCCGCAGGTCCACGATGTCCAGCAGAGGATTCGTCGGCGTCTCGATCCAGATCATCCGCGTCGTGGGGCGGAGCGCGCGACGGACAGCGGCCAGATCACCGAGATCAACGAAATCGGCGGTGATGCCGTAGCGAGGCAGATCATTGGCGAAGAGGTGATAGGTGCTGAGGTAGCAGTCATAGCCAACAATGACGTGATCGCCCGCCGAGAGCAGTTGCAGCGCCGCCGTGACCGCCGCCATCCCCGATCCGAAGGCGCTCGCACCGACACCGTGCTCCAGATCGGTCAGGATGGCTTCCAACGCCTCACGGGTCGGGTTCGCGCCGCGCGCATAGCGGAAGTGGGCATCGTCGTCAATGCGCTGCCGCACGAAGGTCGAACTGGGATGGATCGGCGGGACGATCGCGCCGGTTTGCGGATCCGGTCCCTGATTGGCGTGGATGAGCAGGGTGTCCAATTCCCATCCGCGGTCGCTCGCGCGGTCTTGTCGTTCTTCGTGAATAGTCATCGCTCTTCCTTTCCCCGCAGTGACAGGCGGGAAGCCTCCCACCAGCATTCCACATTCAAGCGGCGCTCACCTAGTACACGGCACCGCCAGCGCGCGCCGGGCGGCTCGGCGTGAGGAGCGCGAGCGCGCCATCCTCGCCGGGAACGCCGAGGATCAGCACTTCAGACAGGAAGCCCGCGATGTTGCGCGGCGGCAGATTGACGACCCCGACCACGCGCATGCCGACCAGTTCGCCCTTGCCGTAGTTCGTCGCCTGGATACTGGATCGTTTCGTGCCGATCTCCGGGCCAAAGTCCACCTTCGCGCGGTAGGCGGGCGTGCGGGCGCGTGGGAAGTCTTCTACCGCCAGAATCACGCCCGTGCGGATGTCCAGCCGCTGGAAGTCCTCAATCGTCGCCATCGTCGTCGCCGCGCTCATCGCTGCGGCGCGGGTGTCGCGCCCGCCTGTTGCGCCAGCGTGCGCAGATCGGGCACTTCCCAATCGGGGCGCGCCGTCGCGGGTGGCGTCGCCCCTGACCCCGGCCGGTCATGGCGGCGATTGACCCAGACCGTCGTGAGGCCGAGCGCATTCGCGGGGGCAATGTCGTGGAAGAGGCTCTGCGCGACGTGCAACACCCGGTCAGGTGCAGTGTCGAGCCAGTCAAGGAGGGCGCGGAAATTGCGCGGATTGGGCTTGTAGGCCCCCACCTGCTGCGCCGTGACGACCGCCGCGAACGCGACGCCGAGATGCCGCGCGGAGAGGGCGAAGAGGTCATCGTCAATATTGGAGAGAATGACTAACTGAAAGCGCTTGGCCAGCGATTGGAGCGCGTCAACCGTATCCGAGAAGGGCGGCCAGTCGCCCACCGACGACGCCAGCGCCACTCGCTCATCGTCGGTGGGTGTAAATCCGAGCCGTTCCCCGAAGCCCTCCATTACAACTGAGAGCAGGTCGCGATAGGGCAGATACGGCCCCCGCTCCGCCGCCGACTCCAATTCGCCGTACAGTTCGAGGGCCGCATCGTCGGAAATCGTGATCCCGTGGCGATCCAGCACAGGTCGGAGCGCGGCGAGGATGCCGCGCTCCCAGTCAATCAGGGTGCCGTAGCAGTCGAAGGTGAGGTAGGTGAAGCGGTCGAAATCGAGCATCGTCCAATCTCCTGATCGTTATGAGAAGATGCCGCCTGAAAGCGTACGCTCCCCTCTCCATCACGCGCAGATCAGGGAAAGCATCTGGCCCGTCTGGCGATGGAGAGGAGGCGGGGATGAGGACTCAGCGCGAGATCGTCGCGCGGGCGATACCGTAGTTGTATTCGTCCTCCCACGGCTTGCCCTCGGCGAAGCGCGTCGAGCGAAACGGCGTCAGATCAACCGTTTTGGGGCGTCCCTCGGTGATCCACTCCGCGAGGCACTTGCCAATCGCCGGGCTGGTCTTGAAAGAGGTGCCGCTGTCTCCCGTCATGCAATACAGCCCTTCGTGCTGCGGCAACTTGTCAATGATCGGGCGCGCGTCCGGACTCATCATCAGGATACCCGCCCAGTTGCCGCGCACCGTACTGTGCCGCATCACCGGAAAACGCGCCACCAGTTTCTCGCGGCAGACCTGAATGTAGTTCTCATCCACCGCCTCCGGCGCGTGCTCGGGATCGGGGCTGACGCGCACGCCGCTCTCCGCGCCGATCAGCGTGCAGTTATCGTCCACCGGGCGCGCCCAGGTGTTATTGATCTGGTCAATGTAGGTCAGGTGCTTCGGCGAGCGGTCGAACGCCCAGCGAAAGAGCGTGACGCGCGCCGCGACCGGGACGAGACCAAGATCAATTCCGAGCGGCACGAAGAGTTCGTTCGCCCACGCCCCCGCCGCGATCACGACGACCGGCGCCTGGATTGTTCCGGCGGTCGTCTCGACCCCCGTGACCTGGCCCCCGCCGGTCAGCACCCGTGTCGCCCGTGTGTCCAGTTTGAACTCGACCCCCCGGTCCATCGCGGCGCGGGCGAAGGCGTAGGTGGTGGCATTCGGATCGGCATAGCCCGCACGCGGCTCGTAGGCTACCGCTGTCACGTCGCCGACGTAGAGGGAGGGATCGAGGGCGAGCGCGTCATCGGGCGAGATGATCCGGGCATCCGCGCCGACCTCGCGCTGCATCGCGACGTTGGCTTCGAGGTGATCCCGGTATTCGGGCGGTGTGAACGTGAGCAGGCCGATGGGTCGGAAACCGCACTCCCCGCCCACCAATTCGCCCCAGTTGGCGAAGTACCGGTGGCTCTCGACGGCGAGGCGGGTCTCCGGCTCGTTCGTGTAGTGCATGCGCACCAGGGCGCCGGACTTACCGGTTGCGCCCGCCGCGAGATGCCCGCGCTCAACGACCACCACTTTGCCCGCGCCCATCTGCGCGAGGTGAAAGGCGGTGCTGCTCCCATTCGCGCCCGCCCCAATGACGATCACATCAGCGATCTCCGCCATCCTGCTGCTCCTTCTCTCATGCATACCTTAACCGATCTTCCATCGCAGCATAGAACAGGAAGAGATACAATCCAAGCCGTTTTCACCGAATGTATCGTTCGCATTTCCCGATAAGGGGACGATGGTATGGACTGGCAACAACTGGTGACGTTTGAGCGGATCGTCCGCGAAGGTTCCTTCAACCGCGCCGCACGCGCGCTCAATCTGTCGCAGGCCGCGATCAGCGGCCGGATACAGGCATTGGAGGCGGAAATCGGCGGGCCGCTCTTCATCCGTGGCGGCCGGCGCGTGACGCTCACCGAGGCAGGTGAGAATTTCCTTCCCTATGCACGCCGCGCCCTCGCGGTGATCGCGGAGGGCGTGGAAGCGGCGCGTGGCGCGCATACCGGGCAGGAGGGTCGGGTCACCGTCGGCGCGGTGGATTCCATCGTGGATGGCCTGCTCGTCCCCATCGTCGCGCGCTACCGGGCGGCGCACCCACATGTCGCGCTCTCGATCCGCACGGGGCACACACCGCAGATTCTGCAGGAATTGGCGGACGGGATCGTCCGCCTCGGCTTTGTCACCTGGAGCTATGTAGCCGGGACGGTGGGCGTGGAGGTATTGGCGCGCTTCCGCGAGCCACTGGTTGCGGTCGTCGCCCCTGAGCATCCACTCGTCGGGCGTCCGGCGCTGCGGGTGGAAGAGGTCGTGCGCGAGGGAGCGCCCTATCACGAGACGGTCTGGGGCACCGCGGAGGACGCGCGAATCGCGCCCACGTCCGGGCGGGGGTGGGACGAGCATGAACTGCCCCACGGGTTGATGCGGCACCTGATCCTGCGCGGCATCGGCGCGGGATTCCTCCCCGCGACGCTCGTCGCGGACGATCTCGCCGCCGGCCGGCTCGTCGCCCTGCCGCTTGCGGACGCGGACGGATTGGTACGCGAGTTGGCGCTCGTCCGCCATGCGCACGCGGACGCCCTCCCATCGGCAGCCCACGCGTTCGTGGCGGCGGTACGCGCGGAAGCGACGCGCGAGTGAGTATGTGTGAGCGTGGCTACCTAATCCGCTGCCCGCGCGCCTTTGGAGATGATCGGCGTATCGCGGCGGACTTCGTAGATGTCGCGGATCTGCTCGAATCGCTGGAGAATGCGGCTGAGCGATTCGACGCCCGCCACCTCGACCGTCAGCCGCATCGTCACGGTGCGGTCGGGGTGAGTCTGGCTGTTGATCGAGAGCAGGTTGATCTTCTCATCCGCCGCGACGCTGGAGACATCGCGCATGAGGCCCACGCGATCCCACGCCTCCATGCGCACGCCGACCGGGTACGCCTGCGTCCGCGTGTTGCCCCACGAGACCGGCACGAGCCGTTCCTGTTCCGGCTCCTTGATGACATTAGGGCAGTCGGTACGGTGGACGGTAATGCCCTTGCCGCGCGTGACGTAGCCGATGATCTCATCGCCCGGCACCGGTTTACAGCAGGTGGCGAGCCGCGTCAGCAGATCGCCGACACCCATCACCTCGATGCCGGACGATGCACTGGCGGGACGGGGGGCGGCCTCCGTCGGCGGCAGGGCGATCACCTGCTCGACCGGGTTGAGCGCCGAGACCTGCTGCGCGATCTGCTGCGTCGAAACCGCGCCATAGCCAATGGCGGCGAGGAAATCATCGAGGCGGTTGTAGCGCGTGAACTGCTTGGCGAGGTCCTCCAGTTTCATCTCGACACCGAGCCGCTTCAGTTCCTTTTCGAGCATGTCCCGGCCCTGCGCGATGTTCTGGTCGCGCTGCTGGCGGCGGAACCACTGGCGGATCTTCTCGCGCGCCTGCGCCGTGTGGACGTACCCGGACGACGCGAGCAGCCAGTCCCGGCTCGGCCCGACCTTCGCGCGGGAGGTCATGATTTTGACCATCTCGCCATTGTGCAGGATATAGTCGAGCGGTACGAGCCGGTCATTGACCATCGCACCGACGCAGGTATGACCGACATCCGAGTGGATGCGATAGGCGAAGTCCACCGGCGTCGAACCGGCCGGCAATTCGATGATGTCCCCGGCGGGTGTAAAGACGTAGAGCATCTCCTGAAAAACGTCGCTCTTCAGTGTCTCCACGAAGGCTTGCGCGTCCACCACCTCATCGCGCCAGTCCATCAGTTGACGGAGCCAGGCGACGCGCGCTTCAAGCCCGGCGTCCCGCTTGCCACCCTCCTTATAGCGCCAGTGAGAGGCAATGCCGTACTCAGCGGCGATGTGCATCTCCTTCGTGCGAATTTGCACCTCGACCGGGCGGGCATCGAGCGCGCGGACGGCGGTATGGAGGGACTGATACATGCTCTCCTTCGGGGAGGCGATGTAGTCATCGAACTCGCCGGGGATTGGCCGCCACATCGTGTGGATGATGCCGAGGGCGGCGTAGCAATCCTTCACCTCCGGCACGATGACGCGGATGGCGATGGCGTCGTAGATTTCGTCGAGCGTCCGCCGCTTCTGATCCATCTTGCGCGCGATCGACCAGAGGTGCTTGGCGCGGCCGTAGACATCCGCCGGGATGCCCGCCGCGTC
>JAICJW010000247.1 GCA_025928215.1 Chloroflexia bacterium
CCATGAGGCGAGCGCGACCGAACCAGACCTGTTGCCGCGCTCGGTGCCCGTGCAGCCTGCGGCGCGCGTACCGAGCCTGCGCATCCTGACCCTCCGCCCGGTCATGCCGACCGATGCGGAAATCGCCGCAAACCCGCGTGCGCGGAGCGCCAAGCTGCGCGTTGCCGAAAAGCGCGCGCCGGATGGAGGCGCATAATGCTCTTCCCCGCGCGGACACGCGCCACCGTCACCCGCATTCCCGTCCCGATGGCGGTGCCGATCGAGGAGATCGAGCCGTCGCCGCTCGGCGCGCGCATCGCTCACGGCGCGCAGGGACTGCTCGCGCACGCGCGGACGGAGGCGGTGCGCCGGATCGTCGTCTGGCTGCTCGTAACGGCCTGCGTCGGCGCGCTCGGGCTGGTGTATCTCCTGGAGACGAGTCACGTCGCCTCGCTCGCCAGCCAGCGAGCGACACTCGAAGACGAGACCGCGAAGATGCGAGACGCCAATGCCCGGCTCGCGGCGCAGGTCGCCGGCTTTCAGACCTTGAGCCGCGCAGACACGACCGCGCGCGATCAAGGTCTGCGTCCGGCCACACCGGCGAGCATCGTTTATCTCACCCTGCCGGACGTGCCGGACGCGCCGCCGGCCGCGACCGCCGCGCCGTCACCATCGCCCGGCCTGCGGCAGCGTATCGTGAACGCATTGACGGGCCGCGCGCGGGCCGAGAACAGCGGGCCGGCGCCGACGGCCACACCGGGGGTAAAGCCATGAGCAAGGGAGTAATTTCCGGGTGGCGTATCATGTCGCTCTTCTGTGTCTTCGCGCTGATCTCGAGCGCAATCGGCTGGCGGCTCGTCTCCTTTCAGGTCATCGGCAGCGCGCGGTTGCAGTCGCAGGGGCGGGATTTTCGCGTGCAGGAGCAGACGCTGTTACCGCGGCGCGGGTTGATCCTCGACCGGGGTGGCCTCGTCCTCGCGACGAACATCCCTTCGACTGATCTGTATGTGACACCGAAGACCCTGACCGATCGGGATCGCGTCGCGCTCGCGCAGGAACTTTCGGCGATCCTGGCGATCCCGCTCGATACCGTCTACGCGCGCGTCAACAATACCAATGTGGAATGGTCCCTCATCGCGCGGCAACTCGATGATGCGACCATCGCGGCAATCAAAGCGCGGTTCCCGCCAAAGGAGCACGCGGAACTGATCTATCAGGAAGTGCCGAAGCGGACGTACCCCAATGGGTCATTCCTTTCGCCGCTGCTCGGCTTCACGAATGCCAGCGGCACCGGTGCCTATGGCGTTGAGGGGCGGTACAACAACCTCGTGGGGGGTGAGCCGGGCACCCTCGTTGCCGAGACGGATGTCGCGCGTCAACCCCTCGCCTTCGGCGAGCAGCAGTATCGCGCACCAATCGAGGGCGCGGACCTCACGCTGACGATTGATGCCGCGATTCAGCGGATGGCGGAAGACGAACTGGCGCGGACGATCAGCGAGCAGGGCGCGGTCGGCGGCACTATCCTCATCATGGATCCGAACAGCGGCGCGATCCTCGCCTCCGCGTCCGCGCCCTCGTACGACCCGAACGCCTTCAACCGCGCGGACCCGCAGAGTTATCTCAACCCCGCGGTGAGCGCGACGTACGAACCGGGCAGCACTTTCAAGATCTTCACGATGGCGGCAGGATTGCAGACGGGCGGCATCACGCCTCAAACGTCGCTCATTGACAACGGCTATTTCAAGGTGGGGCCGGACACGCTCTACAACCTCAATCACACGGCGTGGGGCCCGGAGACGATGGAGCAGGTCCTGGAGCGTTCCTCAAACGTCGGCGCGTCAACCATCGCCAAGCGTACGGGAAAAGACAATTTCTATGGGATGCTGCGGCAGTTCGGTATGGGGCAGAAGACGGGCGTGGACCTCGATGGTGAGGAGATTGGTATCGTCCGCTGGCCCGATAACCCAACGACGATCTGGAACCCGATAGACCTCTACACCAATTCCTTCGGCCAGGGGCTGACCGTCACGCCGTTGCAAATGGTCACGGCGGCCTCCGCGATCGCCAATGGCGGTACACTCTACACGCCATACGTCGTCGGTCGCATCGAGCGGCACGGCACGCTGGTGCAGGATCATCCGCCGCAGCCGGTCCGCCAGGTGATCCGCCCGGACGTGGCGGCGACGGTGCGGCAGATGATGACCGAGGCGACGCACAACGCGCTGGCGGACAAGATCGCCCTGCCGGGGTATGATATTGCCGCGAAGACGGGAACGGCGCAAATACCGGACCCGAAAACCGGCGCATATGTGGAGGACAAGACCATCGCCTCGATTATCTCCTTTTTCCCCGCCGATAAGCCGCTCTTTACCGTACTCATCAAGATAGACCAACCGAAGAAGAACTCGCTCGGTGGCGATGTCGCGGCGCCCGCGCTCGGCAGGCTGGCAGGCCAACTCCTGCGGTATGCGGGTATCCCACCAACAGCGCCGAGGAAGCCATGATCCGGTTGCGCGATGCCCTGACCGGTACGAAGGGAACGCTCATCGCCGACGCGGCGCTCCCGCCCGACTTTCTCTTCCGCGCGATCGTCATTGACTCCCGCGAGGTGATGAAGGACGCGCTCTTTTTCGCTCTGCCCGGCACGGCGACCGACGGCCATGTTTTTCTCCGTCAGGCGGCGGAGCGCGGCGCCGCCTGCGCGGTCGTACGCGCCGACTGGCTCGCGGCGATCATTGCGGCGGGGGATTTCCCGCCTCTTCCGGTCATTACCGTGCCCGAAACGCTGGCCGCGCTCCAGATGCTCGCCGCGTGGTGGCGCTCGCTCTATCCCGTGCCGCTCGTTGGCGTGACCGGGAGTGTCGGTAAGACGAGTACGAAGGAACTGATCGCAACGGTCCTGAGTCGCCGGTATCGCGTGCTGCGTAATCCGGGCAACCTGAACGCGATTACTGGCATGCCGCTCGCCTTGCTCGGCCTCACGCCGGATGTGCAGGTGGCGGTGGTCGAGATGGCGCTGTACGACCCCGGCGATATCGCAACGATGGTCAGGATCGCGCGCCCGCGGATCGGCGTCGTCACGAATATCGGGGTCTCGCATGTGGAACGGCTCGGGTCACAAGCGGCGCTGGTCGCCAACAAGGGCGATCTGGTCGCCGGGTTGCCGCCGGACGGCCACGCGATCCTCAATGGCGACGACACCCACGTGCGCGGTATGCGATCGCGCGCGACCGCGCGCGTCGTCACCTACGGATTGAACGACGACAACGACATTCGCGCGGCGGACGTCGAGAGTGAGGGGCTGTCCGGCATCTCCTTCCGGCTGATGTTGCCCGGCGAACGCGCGGTTCGTGTCCGGTTGCCGCTCCTTGGGCGGCATAGCGTGCATACCGCATTGGCGGCGACGGGTGTTGCCCGGGCGCTTGGCCTCGCCCTGCCCGATATCCTCGCCGGACTCGAAGGGGAGCAGACGCAACTGCGGCTCTACACCGTGCAGGGGCCGAACGGCGCGATCCTGATTGACGACACGTACAACAGCAGCCCGCAATCCACCCTCGCGGCCTTGAACCTGCTCGGAGAACTGGACGCCCCCCGCCGCATCGCCGTGCTCGCGGATATGCTCGAACTCGGTGTCTACGAGGTTGATGGGCATACCCGTGTCGGACAGCGTGCGGCGGCGGTCGTGGACCGGCTCTACACCTTCGGGACTCGCAGCGCGATCACGGCGGAAGCGGCGGTCATGGCAGGGATGGACGGAGACCGGGTTTTTGCCTTCGCGCCCGACCGGAAAGAGGCGCTCGCGCAGCAGTTGCGGGCCGATCTGCGCTCCGGCGATGTCGTCCTCATCAAAGGCTCGCGCGGGATGCATATGGAAACCCTCGTGGACGCCTTGCGCGCTGAAACGACAACGGATGCGAAGCCCGCCTCGACGGACACGGCGAGTACGACCGTACAGCCGGGCGGCGACGTATGATCCAGACATCATGGCTCCCGATTGTCCTGCTGCATACCGAGGTGTTGCCGATCCAGCCGCGGGCGAACCTCGCCGCGTCGCTCGCCCTCGGGGCCGTCGCATTCGTGATGACGGTCGTGATTGGCCGGCCGATCATCGCGACACTCAAACAGCATAAGATCGGCAAGCGCATCCGCGTCGAGTTGCCCGAGAGCCATATGGTGAAGATGGGTACGCCGACGATGGGCGGTATCATGATCGCCGTCAGTGTCGTCCTGCTCACGGCGATCTTCAATCTCGTCGGGCGGCTCTCAATGCTTTTGCCGCTTGGTGTCCTGCTTGCCTGTGCGGTGCTCGGTGCGGTGGACGATCTGCTCAATCTCGTCGGTGGCACGCGTACGGGCCTCACGGCGCGATTCAAGTTCGCCTGGCTTTTCCTCTTCGCGGCGGTAGCGGCGTGGGTACTCTATGGCCCGCTCGGCCTGCACAACATATTCATTCCGTTTGTCGGGAAGTACGATATTGGGCTTGTCTATGTGCTAATCGCGCTGTTCGGCATCATGGGCTTCGCGCACGCGGTCAACCTGACCGACGGGCTGGATGCCCTCGCCGGTGGTACGGCGGCTATTGCATACATCGCTTACGGGATCATCGGCTACTTGCAGGGTCAATTGCAGGTCGTGACGTTCTGCTTCACGATGGTCGGGGCATTGATCGGTTTCCTCTGGTACAACGCGCACCCGGCACAGGTCATCATGGGCGATACGGGGTCGCTCGCCATCGGCGCGGGGCTGGCCGTGGCCGCATTCCAGACCGGGCAGTGGCTCATCCTGCCCGTCGTCGGCTTCGTCTTCGTCTTTGAGACGCTCTCCGTGATGCTTCAGGTCGGCTATTTCAAACTCTCGCACGGCAAGCGCATCTTCAAGAAAGCGCCAATTCACCATCATTTCGAACTGATCGGCTGGTCGGAAACGCAGGTGCAGATGCGCTTCTGGCTCGTTGGCATCGCGGCGGGGATGCTCGGCATCGCCCTCGCCTTGTCGTAGGGAATTGTGGCATGACCGAGCGATCGGCACACGCGAATCTGCGCGGTAAACGCGCCCTCCTGATCGGCCTCGGCCTTCATGAGGGGGGAAGTGGTGTGGTCCGCTTTCTCGTGCGCGAAGGGGCGGATGTGACCGTCACGGACCGGCGGGATGCGGCGGCGCTCGATGGGGCGATCCGCTCGTTGGACGGGCTGCCGGTTACCTACCGGCTCGGCGGGCATGAGGGCATTCGGGTCCGTGATTACGACCTTGTCGTGCGCAATCCCGCCGTCCCTGCCGACGCGCCGCTCGTGATGGGGGCGCGCGCGGCAGGCGTCCCGGTGGAGATGGAGATGACGCTCTTTCTTTCCGCCTGCCCCGCGCCGGTGATCGGCGTGACGGGGACAAAAGGGAAGACGACAACAGCGCTCTGGATCGGCGACATTCTCAAACAGTGGAAACCGGAGACGGTCGTCGCGGGGAATATGGGCATCTCGTCGCTCGACGCACTCCCTGCTATCACGCCCCAAACGCCGGTCGTGCTCGAACTCTCCTCGTTCCAGCTGGAAGCGACGGGCGAGCGGGGGCTGAGTCCACAGATCGCAGTCATCACGAATCTCTCGCCGGATCATCTCGACCGCTACCTGGACTTCGATACCTACGCGGAGGCAAAGTGGGCCATCGCGCGGCATCAAACGGCGGCGGACACACTGATTTTGCCGGCGGGGACGGGCGACGACGCGCGTGGCGATCAAGGGTTGGCCTTCCTTGCCGCGCGGGCGAAAGAAGCCCGGGCACACGTCGTGCCGTTCGGCGCGCTGCCGCCCGTCGCGGGGTATCCGCCGGGATCGTGGTGGATCGAGGACGCAGACACGCTCCTCTGGGCGGACAGCAACCGCTCCTATCCGCTCGGGCGGGGGAGCGACCTCGCCCTACCCGGCACGCACAATCGAATCAATGCCTGCGCGGCGGCGGCGGCGGCGCTCGCCTATGGCGCGCCGGTGGATGCGGTGCGCGCCGGGCTGCGGGCCTTTCATGGCGTATCCCATCGCTATGAGGACCTGGGAACAATTCACGGTGTCCGGTTCATCAACGATACCGCCGCGACCGCGCCGGCGGCGGCAGTCGCGGCGCTCGCGACGACGCCGGGGCCGGTGATTCTGCTCGCGGGCGGATCGGACAAGGGGCTTGATTTCACCGCCCTCGCGGACGCGATGCTTGGCGCGCGGGCGATCATCCTCTTTGATGGCAGGGTGCCGACGCCGCTCGCGGCGATGCTGGCCGCGCGCGGCTATGCGGGGCCGCTCATCGGGCCGGTGCGAGGCATGGCGGACGCGGTCGCGCAGGCAACCGCCCTCGCCCAGCCCGGTGATACCGTGCTGCTCTCACCGGGCGCGGCGTCCTTCGGCGTCTTCCAGAACGAGTTTGACCGTGGGGATCAGTTTCGCGCCGCTGTCGAGCGGTGGCGGCAGGAAGCAGGGGCGCGCTGATGGTCGTTGAAAGGATCGCGCTGAACGGAACGCGGCGGTCTGCTCGCCCGTTGCCCCCCGCGCCGCAGGGGCATGTGGACACCGTACTCGTCGGCATGTTGATCGTGCTTGCCTCGTTCGGCACGCTGATTCTCTTCAGTGCGTCGTACGCGGTCGGTATCCGCGATACGGGGGACAGCCTCTACTTCATCAAGCGGCAGGCCGTGTCCGCGCTGATCGGCATCGTGGCGCTACTCATCACGTCGCGGGTGGATTACCATTTCTGGCGGCGATGGTCGGTGCCTGCCATGATCGGGACGGTGCTGATGCTCCTCGCCGTTCTCCCGCTCGGGCGGACAGTGTTCGGTGCGCGGCGCTGGTTCGAGGTGGGGCCGCTGCAGGTGCAGCCGAGCGAGATCATGAAATTTGTTCTCATCCTCTATATGGCGGATCTCCTCGACCGGAAGGGGAGCCGGATTCGCCA
>JAICJW010000418.1 GCA_025928215.1 Chloroflexia bacterium
GGGTGCCGATCACGCCGGTGAACCTGCGGCCGGGCTTACAGTCCTCGCTCGATACGAAGCAGGTGACCGTCACGCTCCGCGGGACGCATCAGCAACTCGATCAGATCAATGGGACGAACATCGTCGCCCTCGCCAACCTCGGCAGTTTCACCGGGCCGGGCGGGCCGAGGAGCGTCGCGGTCGAGGTGCAACTGCCGGCGACCAGTTTGGTTAAGGTGATTAAGACCGATCCTCCATCTGTTCAGGTGACGGTCACCGCCATCCCCACCCCAACCCCGGTGCCACCGACACCAACTCCCGCCCCCACCGCGACGCCGCACCTACCGACGGCAACGGCAGCGCCGTAGGGAGCCTCACCCCCGACTCCCGCTCCATTGCCGGGCTGCAATGGAGCGGGGTCGGGGGTGAGGTTTATCGGGAGAGGGAACGAATCTGACCGCTGGCGCTTGGCGCTCCGTCACGTCGCCTGGCGTTGCTCAACTGGGAATCCAGCAGCCCGCAACTTGCCTGGTGGTGACGTTCAGGCGGTTGAAGAGGTTGGTCATGGCGATGCAGAAGATCAGGGAAGCAAGCGCCTGCTCGTCATAATGCCGGGTTGCTTCGTCCCAGATCGTGTCAGGGACCGGATCCGCCTGGTCGCTGAGCCGGGTGACGGCCTCGGCGAGTGCCAGCGCGGCACGTTCAGCGTCGGTGAAGTAGGGCGCATCCCGCCAGCCAGCCACGGAGAAAAGGCGCTCATCGGTTTCGCCTGCCTGCTTGGCGCCGCGCGCCCCCCCGTCGAGGCAGACAGCACACCCATTGATCTGACTCGCGCGGAGATGGACAAGGCCGAGCGTCTGCTGCGGCACACCACCCTTTTCCACGGACGCGTTCAGGGCCTGTATGGCCTGCATGGCGTCAGGAAGAATCAGCGCTGGGTTGCTCATTCGTGCTTGCATGATTACGCTCCTTCAAGTCTCTTTACAGAACATCCCGATTTCGGACTCGATCTCGCTATCACATCGCTTGATCTCCTTGTCACATCGGCCGCGTTTCGTTCGTCACTCCTATGACGGATCGCCACGTGAAAATGTGACCGATGCACGAATGCCGTCACTACGATGACGGAACAGAACGAAGGAATGTGACCGATGAACGAATACGATGGGCTGGCAGTGCGATTCGAGGCCAACCGCCCCCACCTACGAGCCGTAGCCTATCGGATGCTCGGCTCGCTCAGCGAGGCGGACGACGCCGTGCAAGAGTCCTGGCTTCGCCTCAGTCGTGCCGACACCAGCGGCGTTGGGAATCTCGGCGGCTGGCTGACGACGGTTGTCGCGCGGGTCTGCCTCGATATGCTGCGCGCGCGCACGTCACGGCGCGAGGAGCCGCTGGACGCACCCCGGCCCAACCCGATGGTGAGCCGCGCGAGCGAGAGTGATCCCGAGCACGAGGCGCTCCTGGCCGACGCGGTCGGTGTCGCGCTGCTCGTCGTCCTCGATACCCTGGATCCCGCCGAGCGCCTCGCCTTCGTGCTACACGACCTGTTCGCCGTGCCCTTCGACGAGATCGCGCCCATCGTTGGCCGCTCCCCGACGGCGGCACGGCAACTCGCCAGCCGCGCCCGCCGCCGGGTGCGGGGAACGGCCACGATTCCCGCGGCGGATCTCACCCGCCAGCATGCGGTCGTTCGCGCCTTTCTTGCCGCCTCGCGCGGCGGTGACTTCGACGCGTTGCTCGCGATGCTCGATCCCAATGTCGTTTTCCGTGCCGACCGGAGCCTTGCACGTGCGGGCGCGGCGCGGGAAGTCCACGGTGCGGCGGCGGTGGCCAGGCAGTTCGCGGGGCGTGCCCGGGCTGCCCGCCCCGCGCTTGTGAACGGCGCCGTGGGAGCGATCGTGGCGCCGCATGGGCGGCTGATGATGGTCCTTCGCCTGACGATCACACACGGAAAGATCGCCGCAATCGAGGCGATCGCCGATCCCGCGCAATTGGGCCAGCTCGACCTTGCGGTTCTCGACGACTGACGCGCCAACCGACGGTATCGCCTGTTCCGCAATTCCTTCACATCGCACCCCTTCCCTCCTTCATCTCTATGGACGAAGGAGGGAAGGGGTGCGGTTTATTCTTCCTCCTCACTCACCGGGCGGGCGGAGCCACCGGCGAGTGTGCCAGACTTTTCCAGGCCGATGACGAGCGAGACGCCGCCGAGGGTTACGGCAGCCGTCGCCGCGCCGTCCGGTACCGGGGCGACGGTGAAGCGCGTGGCGAGCGTTTCATCGCTGACATACCCCGCATATTCGTCGAGCATCGTGCGCGTCTCGGTGTCGTCCTCGTTCTCGGTATCCATCGCGACCCAGAGAGCGATCGTGTCCGCGATGTTCAGGCCCGCCGCCTTGCGCGCATCCTGGATGGCGCGGACGAGATCGCGCGCCATCCCCTCCCGTACGAGTTCCGGCGTCAGGGCGATATCGAGGGCAACGGTGTACCCACCCTCCTCGATGACGGCATATCCTTCGCGCTCCACGGCGTCCACGAGCAGTTCATCAGGTTCCAATGCGATCGCCGCCGTTACCGGCACCGATCCGCCCGCCGCGACGCGCCGCGCGACATCGTTCGGGTCGAGCGCGGCGAGCGCGGCGCGGATGCCACCGAGTTGCTTGCCGTACTTCGGGCCGAGCGCGGGCAGATTCGGGCGGACGCGGTAGGAGACCACGTCCTCACCCGCCGCCAGCGGTTCAACCGCCTTGACGTTCAGTTCCTCCTTCAGTTGGTCCGCGAGGCGCATCAGCGCCTCTTGCTCATCGGCATCCCGCGCGTGGATGAGGAGGCGGGCGAGCGGCTGGCGCACCTTGAGAGTCGCCTTCATCCGCGCCGCCCTCCCTAATGAGACGGTCTGCACGACGGCGCGCACATCCCGGCTCAGCTCGCGATCAATCAGCGCGACATTCGCGGCCGGCCAATCGCGCAGATGAACCGAATCGGCGGCATCCGGCTCGACCCGGCGGACGAGGTTCTGATACATCGCCTCCGCGAGGAAGGGCGTGAAAGGCGCGAGCAGATGCGCGACGGTGACGAGGCATTCGTAGAGCGTCGCGTAGGCGGCGTTCTTGTCCGCGTCGCTCTCCGTCTTCCAGAAGCGGCGGCGCGAGCGGCGGATGTACCAGTTCGAGAGATCGTCCACGAACCGCTCGATGGCGCGGCCGCTCGTCGTCACGTCGTATGCCTCCATCCCCGCCGTCACCGTCTCGATCAACTGGTGCAGCTCGGAGAGTACCCAACGATCCAGTTCCGGCCGCTCCGATACGGGCAGCGCGGGCGTGGCGGGCGTCCAGCCATCGAGCCGCGCATACGTAACGAAGAACGAATAGGAGTTCCAGAGCGTGAGCATGAACTTCGCGACGGTCTCCCGCACGAGGTCCATACTGAAGCGGCGCGGGTTGCCGGGGGGCGCGGCGGTGAAGAAATACCAGCGCGTCGCGTCCGCGCCGTGCGTCTCCATCAATTCCCACGGATCAACAACGTTCCCGCGCGACTTGCTCATCTTCGATCCGTCCGGGCCGAGGATGTGACCGAGGCAGATGACATTCTTGTATGCCGGCGAGTGCTCCAGCGCGGTGGCGATGGCGTGCAGCGAGTAGAACCAGCCGCGCGTCTGGTCCACCGCCTCACAAATGTAATCCGCCGGGACGTCGCGTTTGAATTCCGCCGCGTGCTCGAACGGGGAGTGGACCTGCGCGAA
>JAICJW010000281.1 GCA_025928215.1 Chloroflexia bacterium
GCAGGACGGTCAATGCCGCGTCATTCGGTTCCGGTGCGGTCATCTTCCCCTCGCTTTTCCCGGCCATTCTACCGCATCCTCAATGCCGATTCCCGCTCGACAGGAAGCGTACTTCGCGCGGGGGGCATGATGGCGCTTCGTCGCAACGAGGCGGGCGACGAGAGCATCACGCAGTGAATGACCGCCGCCCAATCCACTTGCGCGAACGCCCAACCCAGAAGCGCGTGGAAGCCGCCGATTTCGCGCGAGGCACATTGCGCCGCCCATTGCACGAGCGCCAGCCGCAACGCGCCCAGATGGATATGTGTGCGAATCATTCGCTCGTTGTGGATCGCCACGTACCCGCGCTGCTCGGGCCGTTGCAGCGCGCGCGCAATGCGGTCGCGGAGGTTCGCGGGGTCGTCTGTCAGCGTCAGCCGTCGCCGCGCGTCGCGCAGGAGGGCGGGATCGCCGGTGAGATAATCCGATATGAGTTGCGTCGGTTGCCGGGCCATCGCGAATGCTCCTGTGTCCTGTGCCGTCGGATCGCGCATATCACGATCCTTTGCGGCAGGATAGCGGTTGCATATGAGAGGAGCCGGGGCCGAAAATGAGAAAACGATGAGAGGCGGTGCGTGTTGACGGTCAAGGGGATCATCCACATGAGGATGATCCCCTTGACCGCGGAGCATTGAAGGAAGATGAGCGGTTAGAAATTCGGGGCCGGGACGGGCACGACCTGCGGCCCGGTCGGCGTCACACCGGCGGCGTGCAGAAGTTCGTCGGCGATATGCGCGACGCTCTCGGCTGCCCGGACGGTCTGGCTCGCCTGATCGTACTTCCCGGCGTTGTAGAGGTCATACGCCTGCTTGTACAGCCCCTGCGCCGTCGTGACATAGAAGGAGAGATCACCCGCCGCGCTGCTGTTCGCCTTCACGGTGTTTGTCTCATTGACGATGCCCTGATAGGCCCGTGCCAGTTCGTTGCTCGACCGCGCCTTCTGCTGATCGGCGGTCGGGGGCGTCGGCGGCGCGGGGCGCGCGGGGCGGTTGGCGGCGGACGGAAGACCCGTCTCGCCGATGCTGGCGACGATCAGATCGTCCGCGCTGTGCAGAGCTTCCGACGCCGCGCGGGCGTCGCCGCTCGCCTGCGTCAGGTTATTGGCGGTCAGGGCGCTCTGTGCCTGGCCTTGCAGCGCGCTCGCCTTGTCAATCAGGCTGTTCACCGTTGTCAGGTCCATCTTGCCATTGGCGAAATCGCGATCCGCCTTGGCGCTCGTGATCGCCTGCGTCAGGTTGCTAATCTCCGTCGTGACCGAGGCGGTGGTCGGCGTCCGCGCTCCACCCTTCCCTGGCCCATCCGGGCCGCCCGGCCCTCGGCCTCGCATGCCGGGCTGACCCGGCATGCCACCGGGGGCTTGCGGCGCGTTGCCATTCGTGGCGGCCGGTTGGGTCGTCGTTGCAGAGCCGGTCGCCGGACCTGTGGCCGGGGTCGTGGTCGGGGTCTGCGCGAGGGCAACCCCGCCGGTGACGCCGAGACCGATCACGGTCGCGGCGATGGCGCTTTTGACAGATCGCTTCATGGTCGTGCTCTCCTTTGCGGGGTTCGCTCCCGCCGTATCGTCTGCCGGACCATTTCCGGCACATCTCCACGATAGGGCGGGCGTCTGAGAGAACGGGGCGGTGAAAATGAGAAGATGGTGAGACCAGAGCGGCGTATCGCAGGGTTCCGGCGATCAGCGGCGCAGCGATCCGGCATGCTCCACGATCAAGGCGCGCCGGTCTGTCGCGGCGATCCCTCCCTGCCGGTCGGCCCGTGCCGGGGGGAGCAGAGGAGGGCGTGTTCCCGCGCCGGGAGTGGGCTTCACGGCACGCGGACGCGCACGCGTGCGGCGCCACGCCTCCCAGCCATTGCCGATCAGCAACCCGGCTGGCAGGAAGTAAAGCGCGCCGAGCGTCAGGAAGATCGCGGCGCACGCCACCGCCACCATGACGCCGAACAGCACCTGATCGCGGTAGCGTGCCGGTGAGGTCGGTGGGTCGGTGAGCATGAAGAAGGCGAAAAAGAGCGCCGCGTTGATGTCCGGCGCGCGGAAGATCTCCGCGGCGTGCCCGGCGTCGCCAATGAGCGCCGCGACGGTGAAGAGCGCGAGGTAGGAACCGAGGAACGCGAGGACCATCGGCAGTTTGTTCACGCGGTCCGCGATGAAGATCCCGGTGGCGATCAGGATGAGCGTGAACGGCGCGGGCACATTCGATAGCGCGCCCCACCAACTCTGCTGGTTCGCCGCCAAGAGAAAATAGCCGACGACGAGGGCGAGCGCGGCGGGATTGAAGATATGCCTGCCGCGCGCCCGGAGAAGGTACTTGGAGTTAACCGCGAGCATCGCCGTGGCGGCGACGATGTGGAACGGTTCCGTGGGCGCGACGATCAGCGCGACGATCAGACCGGAGAGGAGCGCCCCGCTCGGGAAGAACCAGGCGCTTCGGATGATCCGGCCGAGGATGACATCGAGGAGGGCGGCGGCCAGCGCCGCGCCGACGGCTTCGGCCACGGCGGCATGCAGGCCCTCATGCGTCGCCGCGAGGGCGGCGAGCAGTGGCAGGACAAGGAGCAGCAATCCCTTCGGTGTGCGAAAGAACCGCCGTGCCATCTGAAATCCCGGTGCGATGCGCGGCGCGCGCGTGAGTGCGGTCATTGACGGTTATCCTTTCATCCCTTCCATCGTCTCTCACGCTCAGGCCTTCGCTTGCCCGAGCGCGTTCTTGATCGCTCCCTGAAACGCTTGGGAGCTATCCGTTGCGCCGGAGACGAAGTCCACCGTCGCGCTCTGTCGCGTCACGACCTGCCCCGGTAGGGTGGCTATGTCCGAGCAGGGGTAGCGGGTGCCGCACTGCGTGATATTCGCGGAGACGATCTTCCCGCCCTGAACTACGACGGACGCCGTGATGCTGCCATGGCGGCTCGTCCCCGTGCCGGTGTAGGTGCCGTCCTTGTAGGCCGCTGTCGTCGCGGCAGTTGCCGTGGCGGGGGCTTTGGTGGCAGGCAGCGGGGCAGTCGTCGCGGTGGACGGAGCGGTCGTCGGGAGGGATGCGGCGCCGGTCGCGGTCGCGCTCGGCGCAATCGTCGTCGCACTTGGCGCTATGGCAGTCGCGCCCGGCGCAACGGCACTCGCGGATGGTGTGAGCAACGGCGATTGGTAGGCGGCGGTCGCGATCATCGTCGCCGGGCTGTCGGCATTCAGATACGCCGCCGCCGATTGCGTGCGGGCGTACCCGAGGCCATAGACCGAGATGATCGCCGCCGAACCGAGCGCGACAATGCCGTTCGCCATCTTCTTATTCTTCCCACCGCCGCTCTTCGCTTTCGCCGCACCGGGAACCGGCGCATCCGGCCCCGGTCGCTGCCGCGACGGTGGTGCAATCGGTCTTCGTTCATCGTTATCTGTCATCTGACCTTCCTTCATGAAATGATGCGCCTGCCTGTGGCTCTCGGGGGTGAGTGGCTCCGTCTGGTTTTCCGTTCACCGGGCGACCCCGGCATAGCATCACGATACGGTGCGCACCTTAGAGGAGAGGTGGGTGAAAATGAGAAAATGGTGAGCGGCGTGCGGGCCGGCAAATGCGGAGAGTGGCCCGGCAGCAATGCCGGGCCACCGGGAGGAGGGAAGAGGTACGCAATTACGGCGTAGTGCTCGTGTTGCTGCTCGTTGGGTACTCCGCGAGGGTCGCGGTGAGCGTCTGCGTCTGGCCGTTCCGATCCACGGTGAGCGTCACCGTGTCGCCCGGCTTGAGCGTCACGAGGATACTGCCAAGCGTCGTGCTGCCATTGAGGGTCGTGCCGTTGACGGCGGTGATGACGTCACCCGCCTGCAAGCCCGCCTTCTCCGCTGGGGTACCCGCTTCGACCTTGCTGATCGCCGCGCCCTTCGCTGCGTTGAGCGAGTCAACCTGCACGCCGAGGAACGCCTTTGTGCTGACGACCGCGCCGTTGCCCTTGCTCATCAGCGTCTGGGCCGCCTGCTTCGCGGTATTGATCGGAATGGCGAAGTTCAGTCCCTGATCGCCCTGCGACGCCAGGCCGAGGGTATTGAGGCCGATCACCTGCCCCTGCGCGTTGACGAGCGGCCCGCCGCTGTTCCCGGGGTTAATCGCCGCGTCCGTCTGGATCAGGCCGGAATAGGTGTCAATCTGCCGGTCAACGCCGGAGACGACGCCCGCTGTAACGGTGTTCGCGAGGGTCTCAGGGCTGCCAATCGCGACGACGGGCTGACCGAGCCGGACGGTGTTGGAGTCGCCGAGGGTAGCAACTGCCGGCGCTTTGCTGGGGTCAATCTTCACGACCGCAATATCCTGCGACGGATCGCGACCGACCAGCGTCGCGCTGATTTCGGTGCCGTCGGCGAGTTTGACGCTCAGGGAGGAGGCGCCGTCCACGACGTGGTTATTGGTGAGGATGTCACCCTGATTGTCGAAGATTACCCCGCTACCGAGGCCGGTCGGCACCGGCGCGGCGCTGCTGTTGCCGGAACCGGACGCGTTCCCGCCCGGATTCGCTGCGCCACCACCCGGAAAGCCGGGGAGGAGGCCGCGTGCGGTGCGGCGCACGGGCGCGGCGGCCTGATTATTGATCACCGTGACGACCGCCGGATCCACCTGCGCCGCGATCTGTTCGGTATTCATCGCGGCACCTGATGGCGTCGCGGGCGCCGCGGCGGCGGATGGCCCATGGCCGACCGAAATGTTGACCGTATGGGTGAGCGTGAGGGTAAGGATGAGGGCGAGAACGACCATCCATCCAAATAATCGTTTGATTTGCATCGTGTTGGCACTCCTTCTTATGCTTCTGACGGCGTAGATGCACCGCTCTTGAAATGAGTATGGTTCATAAAGATAAGCGCGGACTGAGGAGTTGCTGAAACCGCGATGAGTGAATTCAGGGTGCAGCATGTGGGCGTCATCGCCGAATTTCCGCATGTCGGGCGCGCGTGCTATCGTACGGCGGACGGGAGGAGGGAGAGATGAACTATTTTCGCATCTATGCCGACGCGGACGGCGAAAGCCACTTCGCGGATGTCGCGGTCGCCTTGCATGGGCAGCCCGGCGGCTCGGAGTATTCGGATGTCCACCCGGCCACCGGGGTGATCTTCCGCCGCAGCCCGGCCGATCAGTTCCTTGACTGGCACCCCGCGCCGCGCCGCCAGTTCGTGGTCACGCTCTCCGGTGAGGCGGAAGTGGAAGCGAGCGATGGCGAGGTGCGCCAGATTGGGCCGGGTACGGTCATGCTGGCTGAGGACCTCACGGGGAAAGGCCACATCACCCGCGGTGTCGGCAGCGCCGAACGCCTCTCCCTCTTTATTCCCGTGCCCGATTGAGCCGGGCGCAATGAGGAGCTCTATCGTGCGAGCACGCGGGCAGCGGCAACGGCGATTCGTCCGGGTGGCGCTCTGCGCGCTCATATTCGCTCTCATGCCGCTGGCGCTCCCGCTGCCTGCGCGCGCTGACTCCGTCTCAGCGAACGCGCCGGTGAACTTCGCTGACCCCGCCTTCCGCGCCCTCTGGCGGCGCACGGACGACCTCGCGCAGGGGCGACGCTCCTATCTCTGGGGGCCGATTGACCGGCAGACATACGTCATCGCGCGCGAGCCGTATGCGGAAGCGCCGGGGGGATCACGGCTGGTCGAATACTTCGACAAGACGCGCATGGAGCGGACGGACCCGACCGCGAGCCGTGCCGCGCCCGGCTTCGTCACGAATGGCCTCCTCGCGACCGAGATGATCACCGGCCGCCTCCAACTCGGCGACAAGACCTTCCAGACCTTTTCGCCTGCGACCGTCACCATCGCCGGGGATGCGAGCGACCCGGACGGCCCGACCTACGCCACCTTCACGCCGCTGATGGGTGCGCTGCCCCTCGCCGCGAACGCACCGGTCACGCAGACGGTGGACCGCAAAGGCACCGTCAGCGGCGGCGGGCCGGGCGGCGTGACGGCGGGCGAACTGGTGCCGGAGACCAACCACCGCACCGCCTCAGTCTTCCACGATTTCATCTTCGCCACCGGCCCGATCGTGATCGGGGAGCAGACTGCCCAGGGGGCGCCCGCCAATGGCC
>JAICJW010000379.1 GCA_025928215.1 Chloroflexia bacterium
GAACGAAGGAGAGCGCGACGTAATCCACGCCCAGGGCAACGCCGAACGCGAGGTCGGCGAGGTCTTTCTCGGTGAGGGCGGGCACGGAAACCTTCACACCGGGCAGGTTGATCCCCTTCTGTTCGCCCAAGTCGCCGCCATGTACGACGGTCGTCACGACATCCGTGCCCTCAATTGCCGTGACGCGCAGTTCGAGGCGGCCATCATCGAGGAGGATGCGCTCCCCCTCATGCACGTCGGCGGGCAACTGCTGATATGTCGTACTGACGCGTTCGGCGGTACCTTTCGTTTCCTCAGTCGTGATACGGAAGGTCGCACCATCGCGGAGCGTGACAGGTTTACCACCGGCGAGCGTGCCCGTGCGAATCTTCGGCCCCTGCAAGTCCTGCATCACTGCCAGCGATTGGCCGAGTCTTTTTGCGATCGCGCGGACCGTCGCGTAGGTCGTCGCGTGCTCGTCCTGCGTGCCGTGGGAGAAGTTCAACCGTACGACATCTACGCCCGCGCGAATCAGCGCGGTGAGCACCTCCTCATCCCGCGTCGCGGGGCCGAGCGTGGCGACAATCTTCGTCGCGCGGTGCCGGTCCATAGCCTCCGGCGCCCCCTCATCAGTGGCGGTCACGACGTATGTCCGTTGCCGAACACCGAGGTGACGACGCCCCGCGCATGCGCGACGAGGCCATCGAAATCCCGATCGCGGATCATCGCCTTCGGCATGAGGTCGCCACCGAGGCCGACCGATTGCGCGCCCGCCGCGAGGTAGGCGGCGGCATTCTCGCGCGTCACGCCCCCCGTCACCATCAACGGAATGTCCGGTAGCGGCCCGCGTAGGTGCTTGAGATAGGACGGGCCGCCGAGCGATTCGCCGGGAAAGACTTTGACGTAGTCCGCTCCAGCGCGCGCGGCGGCGACGATCTCCGTCGGCGTCAGGCCACCAATGGCGACCCGCGCGCCGCGTGCGTGGCCGCGCTCGACGAGCCACGCATCACCGATGGGCGAGACGAGGAATCGCGCGCCTGCCTCTAACGCGTCGTGCGCCTGCTTCTCGGTGAGCACCGTCCCCGCACCGACGATTACGTCCGGCGGGAGGGCGGCAATCGCCTCACGGATGCTCGCGGCGGCATTCGGAACCGTGAAGGTAATCTCGATCCCCCGCACCCCCGCCGCAGCCATCGCACGCGCGGCAAACAGCGCATCCTCGGGTCGCTCAGCGCGGATCACGGCGACGAGGCGAAGGGCATCGGCAGGTGCGACAGCGATGGGCATGGTCTTTCCCTCTCTTTGGGCAACGCGGCGGGTCTCTCGCTGCAATGCAGCGTATCAGATCGCCTTCGCACATGTCGGCCTATCTTCCCTTGGGCGGGTCTGGCGTCGGGAAGGCGAGCGAGCGCTCCATCTCTGTCCGTGGGAAAGCCGATGCCTTCTGTCGCCGTGTGAGCCAGATCGGCGCCGCCGCCGCGAGGATCGCTGCGAGCAGCATCACGGCGCGGGCGCCAACCACACTCGTCAATGCCCCAACGAGGAGCAGCGGTACGAGCGAGACGACCGTTCCCAACGCGGACTGGGTGGCGAAGACGCGCGCCTGCGCCTCCTCCGGCGCGCGCTCATTCAAGACGGTCCGCGCGGCGACGAGATTGAGCGCGATGCCGAGGCCCATCGGCACCGCGAAGAGCATCGCCGTGGTCACAAGTGGTGGCACATCGAACTGATGCGCGATTCCGGCCATCCCGAGATGCAAATACTCCGCGATTAGCGGCCGCAGCAGATTGACGAGGCCGAGGCAGGCGAGCGCGGCAACGAGGATCGCGTAGCCGATCGTCGCGAGACGTCCTCTGCCAATCACCCCGAGCGCCGGGGCGAGTGCCAGCCCCGCCGCCGCGCCAAACGCCGCCGGCGCCGCGACGTAGACCGCGTTCTCCGGCGCGATGCCGAGCACCTGATGAGTGTAAAACGGGAAGAGCACGATCAGGCTGCGCAGCAACGATGCCACAATGGTCAACTGAATGACGGCCAGGAAGAGCGCGCCATCGGCGCGGATGATCTGCCACCCCGCGAGCACGCCCATCCGCGCTCTCCCGATGGCCTTCTTCTCCTCGCGGGGTGATAGGGGCGATCCGCCGGGCAGTTCGCCGAGACGAGTCGTTGTGGCCATCGCACCCACCAGGAAGACCGCGACGACAATCAGCACGGCGCGATCGCCGAGGGTTTTGAGAAGAATCGGCGCGATCAGGACGACACCGGCGACTTGCCCACCTAACTGCGTCAGATTGAACAAGGCATGCGCCCGGCTCAGGCGCGCAAATCCGACGAGGCGCGGCAATGAAGCGATCCAGATCGGTGCGAATACCTGCCCAACCGCAAAGAACGCAAACGTCACGGCATAGATCTGCCAGACGTTGCCGAGGATGCGGATCAAGAGCGCCGTCAGCCCGATGCGTAGGGCGAGCGCCGTCATGAGCACCGGGCGCTTTGGCAGGCGGTCGGCAATCGCCCCGGCCGGTATACTGAAGATGATCGTCGGAATCGTCAGGGCAATGACGAAGAGCGTGCTGTGAATGCCCGATCCGGTGCGGCGGACAATGACAATGAGAAGCGCGTAGGCAAGCGCATTCTCGGCGATGTCCACGCAGAGTTTCGCGCCGAGCATCCGGCGAAAACGGTGATCGCCGACCGTGACGGGGAACTCGCCCACATGTTCGATCGGGCGTTCTGTGCTCATCGCATTTTTCCGTCCCCTCATCGGGTTCGTGCGGCTTGACCATTGGCCCCGGCGTGCTAACCTGCCCTTGAAATAAATATTACATCACAGTCAATAATGATGGAAGCCGTCACGTCTTGTCGGCCTGGTCGTTCAGAGAAGTAGGGCCGATCGTTTGTGGCGCATTATACGGCAATGGGATCGCGCAGCGAAAAGGGTGGGTTGGTGGCAAAGAGCGACGCGACTCCAATGGCGTGGTGGCGAGAGCTGTCTCATCGCGCCTGTATTCTCGATTATACCTTCGATGATCAGTCGGTATCCGTGGCAGCGGAACTCGATCAACCACTGGATACGGGCGACGAATCAAGCCCATTACGGTTCCGCGTATATCCAATCAAAGGGTCCATGGCGAAGGAATCGCCGACCGAAGTGCGTCTATTGACAGTTGCCGGAGGGTCATCATGCATTTATCTCTTACGCGTGCGTTCATGGACAGAGGAATCGCTCGTGGTTGACGCGACGCCCCTCTCAATGACCCGGCGGCCGCTCCGCCGGTTTCCACGCACGCCCTATCGGCTCGGGCCATGCACAGCCGTCGTACACAGCGCGGTTCGGCAGTGGCGGGGCCTGGTTGAGTTCTGGGTGCATGACGTGAGCTCGAAGGGGATCGGCTTCGCCGTTGTCGCGGCGCATGCGGATCGGGTTGCCGTCGGTGATTATCTCCGCGCGCCGGTCACGTTGCCGGATGGGCAGCGCAGCTGGATTGATGGGGAAGTCGTCTGGCTGACATCCGACGGGCGCGGTGGGCTGTTGACGCGCCGGGCGCCGGAATGGCGTGCCGATGCGGGGCCGCCGGTCAACCTTGCCGTCCTGTAAACGCGGCATCGCGCCGTGCCCATGACTCCGGCAGTGTGTAAAATCGGTACATGAGAGACCTCACCGATGCTCAATGGCCATCCTCCAACGGCTGCTGCCACCGCGCAATCGCACCGGCCGCCCGCGTGCCAGTGACCGTTATCGAAAGGCGACGGCCAGAACGACCGGTGCGGGCAGGTTGAGATGCCGGCCGTCATCATGGCGCCCGAGTGTGGCAAGCACGTCATCCAGCGCGGCTTCCCGCCGCTCCGCGGGGAGCCGATTTACCATCTGGTCGAAGGGCGCGACCGCCCCACGGAACCACTCCAGAAACTCCGCTGGCCGACCGGGAAACGGGAGATTAATGGTGATGACCTCCTCCTCCGCGTCCATGTCCGCCTTCTGGAGCGCAGCCTCCAGAGTCCCGGGCACATTGAAGCCCGCAGGGGATGGTGGCACTTCCCCGAGATGCCGTCGAACGACCTCGGCGGTACTTGTCCAGTACACCTGCTCCTGCTCCGGCCCCCACGCGGTGAAGACTGCCCGCCCGCCCGGACGCAGCACCCGGCGCACTTCCCGCAGCGCCCGAGGCAGGTCGGGGAAGAACATCACGCCGAACCGGCAGGTCACCCGGTCAAAACTGGCATCCGCGAACGGCAAGTCGCCGACATCAGCCACCTGGCAGCGCACGTTGTCATAGCCGCGATCGCGTGCCTGCTCCTCGGTCAAGGAGAGCATCTCGTGCAGGAGGTCGGTCGCCATCACCTGCCCATCCGGGAGCACCAGCGGCGCGAGCGTGAGCGCTGGCTCGCCGGTCCCGCTCGCCAGATCGAGCACCGTCAGCCCTGGGCGCAGGTCGGCCCGTGCGATGAGCGCGTCGGTGACCGGGGCCCACCAGGTCGTGAGGTGCGGATGCCAGCGCC
>JAICJW010000123.1 GCA_025928215.1 Chloroflexia bacterium
CGGATCGAGGAAGAGATTCCCAACCGCCCCCTCATTCATCTCAGCACGCTTCGCCACGCCGACCTGGCGATTGTCGAGGTGGATATCGAGGACGACGCGCATGTCGTCGGACAGGAAATTCGGGCGGTACGCTTCCCACCGGATACGATTGTGGCGGCGGTTGTGCGCAATAACGCGCTGGTGATGCCGCGCGGCGAGACACGGTTCGTCTCCGGGGACCGCGTGATCGCCCTCACTCGCCGCGCCCACGAAGAGAAATTGCGCGACGCACTGGTCGGCGATCCGACTTCGTAGCCGCTGCCTCAATCTCACTCCCCCGGCCCTCTCTCCTTTGCCCGAAGGCAAAGGAGAGAGGGAGTAGCCTTATGAAGATTGCGATGTTCCGGGAATGCCCCGGTATTAGGCCAAGTCACCCCTCTCTCATCGCTTGCAATGGAGAGGGGCCGGGGGTGAGGGGTCTCCGTTACGGGAAGATGCCTAGCGTCTGCGTCGCATCTACAACGCGCTTGACGGCCAGCACGAGCGCAGCGGTGCGCATGCTGATGTTGTGCTCCTGTGCGATCTCGTAAACATCGTTGAACGCCCGGACCATGATCGTCTGGAGGCGGCTGTTTACTTCATTCTCCGACCAGGCGAATGCCTGAAGCGCCTGCACCCACTCGAAGTATGAGACGGTCACGCCGCCCGCATTGGCAAAAATATCGGGCAACACGACGACGCCCTTGTCATGCAGGATGGTGTCCGCTTCCGGGGTCGTTGGTCCATTCGCCGCCTCAGCAATCAGCCGGGCAGTGACCTTATCGGCGTTCTGCTCGGTGATCTGCTTTTCCAGGGCGGCCGGAATGAGAATGTCGCACGGCAGCGTCAGCAGTTCGGCATTCGTCACGGCGTCCGCGCCGGTGAAGCCGCGTACGCTGCCATCCTGCGCCGTGTGATGCACGACGGCCGCCATATCGAGCCCCTTCGGATTGTAGATGCCGCCGGTAACATCGGAGATGCCGACGACACTCGCCCCTGCCGCTGCCGCCATCCGCGCCGCGACGGAGCCGACATTGCCGAACCCCTGGACGACCACTCGCGCGCCCTCAAGCGCGAAACCCGACCGGCGGCATGCCTCCTGAATGGCAAAGACCACGCCCCGCCCCGTCGCCTCGTTGCGTCCCACCGAGCCACCGACGTTGACTGGCTTGCCCGTCACCACACCCGGCACGCTGTGCCCGGCGTTCATCGAGTATGTATCCAGTATCCAGGCCATAATCTGCGGCGTCGTATTGACGTCCGGCGCGGGGATGTCGCGATCGGGGCCGATCAGCACACTGATTTCGGCGGCGAAGCGGCGGGTCATGCGCTCCAGCTCACTCAGGCTCAGTCGCTTGGGGTCAACCGTGATACCCCCTTTGGCGCCGCCGAAGGGTATATTGACGACCGCGCACTTCCAGGTCATCCACATCGAGAGGGCGCGGACTTCGTCAATTGAGACGTTCTGGTGATAGCGGAGGCCTCCTTTGGCGGGGCCGCGGGCGATATTGTGCTGGACGCGGTAGCCGGTGAAGACTTCGATGGAGCCATCGTCCATCTTGACGGGGAAATTGACGGCGAGTTCGCGCTTGCAGTGGGTGAGGATCGCGCGCCAGCCGTGATCGAGGTCGAGGATGTCGGCTGCGAGATGAAACTGCTCAATGGCGATGTCGTAGAGGCTGCGCCCCGGCTCCGCGATTGAAGATTGCACCGTGCCATTGGTCGAAATAGCGGTCGGTGACACCTGTGTACTGACCATCTGAGGGTTTCCCTCCCAATCGTGCGTGCAACGACTCTCCCCGGCAGTCACGCTGCGAACCTACCGGGGCCCGGCGTCCCTTCTCGCGCCGGGGTATGGCCCAAAAAACAGACCGGAAGGTCCTATCACTTCCGGTCTATCTCCCATCTATTCAGTCGCCGCGAGACGCTGTATGAGTAACTCGCGTACGACCTGATTGTTCGCCGTGCCACGGCTCATTTTCATCACCTGCCCGACCAGCGCATTGAGCGCGTTCGGGTTCTTGTTGTAGTCCGCGACCATCTTCGGATTGTCCGCAATCGCGCGTTCGATCATCGCCGTCAGCGCGCCCGCATCGCTCTGTTGAGCCAGGCCGCGTTCCTTCACGATCACATCGGCACGCTGCCGCGTTTCAACCATCGCCGCGAAGACCTCTTTCGCCGTGCTCCGGGAGATCACGCCACGTTCGATCAAGTCCATCAGCCCCCGCACATCGGGGGCTGATGGTGCATCCGCAAGAGAAAGGCCACGCTCATTGTGAAGCGTGAGCCAGTCGTTCGTGATGAGCGCCGTCGCCAGGGCGATTCGCGTTCGGTCGGTCGTGCCATCGGTGATCGCCTCGAAGTAATCGCCGAGTTCCCGCGAGCCGCTGAGCGCCGCGGCATCGCTGACATTCACGCCGAAGTCTGTACTGTACCGGTGGCGGCGCGCGTCCGGTAATTCCGGGAGCGACGCCCGCGCTTCGGCGATAAACGCATCGGAAAGAACGAGCGTCGGCAAATCCGGTTCCGGGAAATAGCGGTAGTCGTCCGCGTACTCCTTCGTCCGCTGCGGCAGGGTGACGCCGCGCTCCTCGGACCAGCCGCGCGTCTCCTGAATCAAGGTGCCACCGGCGCGGAGGACTTCTGCCTGGCGTTGCACTTCATACTGAATCGCGCGATAGACGCCGCGAAAGGAGTTGACGTTTTTGATCTCGACCTTCGCGCCGAATTCGCTTGCGCCCTGTGGCCGGAGGGAGATATTCGCGTCGCAGCGCAGCGCGCCCTCCTCCATATTGCCGGTGGAGGCACCGATGTAGCGCAGAATGTCTCGCAGGGTTACCAGATATTGGCGCGCCTCTTCGGGCGACCGCATATCCGGCTCGCTGACGATTTCCAGCAGCGGCACGCCCGCCCGGTTGAGATCCACGAGCGAGTAGCCCGAGCCGTCGGGGTGCGTGCGGTGCAACGAGCGCCCGGTATCTTCTTCCATATGGACGCGGGTGATGCCAACCCGCCGCTCGCCCGCCTCGGTGAGTACAGCGACAAAGCCGCCCCGACTGAGCGGCAAATCGTATTGTGAGATCTGATATCCCTTCGGCAAATCGGGATAGGTATAGTTCTTCCGGTCGAACTTGCTCTCCCGCTGCACCGTGCCATGGAGCGCGAGGGCGACGCGGACGGCCTGCCGCACCGCTTCACGGTTGATGACCGGCAGCACGCCGGGCATTCCCATGCAGACCGGGCAAACGTTGGCGTTTGGCTCGCCCGCAAAGGCCGCCGCGCTGCACCCGCAGAACATTTTGCTCTTGGTGACCAGTTGCGCGTGGATTTCGAGGCCGATGACGGTCTCGAATGCAACGGCCGATGCAACCGTGTCAGTGATCACGAGACCTTCCTTCGCCGCACTACCCGCACATGCAGATGGTTGTATATCACTCGATTCAGCATACCACCCCGCGCATGCCACTTCAACCACACGCGCCGCTCTGGTATCGTACCGCTATGGCAATGGATACGGACGATTTTGATGTCATTATCGCGGGCGCGTCCTACGCGGGGCTGACCGCAGCGCGCCATCTCAACCGGCATGGCCGCCGCGTGCTACTCCTCGATGAACACGCGATTGGCGCCGTGCGGCACTCCGCCTGCGCCGTACCGACACGGACGCTCGCCGATGTTGGCGGCCTGTCGAGCAGTTTGCAGGAGACGATCTGGGGCGTCATTCACACCAAACTGAATACCGTGCGGTATCGCTCGCCGGAACCGTGGACGATCTTCGATCATCGCGCCGTGTGCGATGTGCTCCGCGCGCAAGCACCGGATGTGCCGTTCATGCGGGCGCGTATTTCCGCATTCGATGGCCGCGCGGTGACGACGGACAAAGGTGTGCTGACCGCACGGTGGTTTCTTGATGCAACCGGGTGGCGTGCCGCGCTCGCGTCCGCATTACTCCCTGGCTTCGTCGAGCGCGGGCGCTTGACGATTGGCATGGAAGTCACTGTTCCCCACCAGACGGACGCGATGCATTTCTACGTCAATCGGGAGATCGTCCGGTGGGGGTATGGGTGGATTTTTCCGTGCGGCGAAGTGTCTCGGGTGGGTCTCGGCGCATTCGATAACCAGAAGGGTATCCCGGACGCGCTGCGTGCCTTCCTGCGCCGCCTCAATATGTCGGATGATATGCGGAGCGTCGAGCGCACCGGCGGTTTCCTCCCGTGGCAGCAGCGGCCCGCCGCCATTGATCGTGTCTGGCTGCTCGGTGACGCTGCCGGCCACTGTCTGCCGTTGACTGGGGAGGGAATTCGCTTCGCCTTCCAGGATGGTGATGTGGCGGGCCGCCTACTCGATGACGTTCTTGCGAACAGACGTACATGGCAGGCCGCGAGTGCGGCCTACGCCGCGACAGTTGAGCGGCACCGCGTGCGCATCGGTACATTTGCCAACCTTCAGCATTTCGTCCGCCACGTCCCGAACGCCGCGTTCGCGCCGATGGCGTGGGTGCTCGCACGCCGGGCTGTTCGCAGCCGGGGACTTGCCCGCTATATGAATTGGGAACATGACGCGGTTCCCGAGCTATCGTGATGCAGAGCGCAGTATTAAACCAACATATCCCTGTAGATTCTCGCGGCGAGTGTGACGCGTGATGCGGCGTGTCACCGTCATCGTCGCTACGTATAACGGCTTGCGCTATCTCGTGCCGTGTCTCCGCGCCCTTGAGGCGCAGACCTTTCGGGAGTTCCAGATTCTCGTCGTTGACGACGGGAGCGGCGACGGTACGCTCGATGTCATTCAGCGCGATTTTCCGGCCATTGCCGCCGTGCGATTCCCAACCAACGGGGGATTGGCACGGGCGCATAATGCGGCAATCGCTGCGAGTGATGGCGACTATATCGTCCTGCTGAATAACGATACGGAGCCGGAACCACAGTGGCTGGAACGGCTGGTCGCCACCGCCGACGCGTGCCCGGATGCCTGGGCGGTCGCGTGTAAACTCCGCCTGTGGGATCGTCGCGACCGGCTGCACGCCGCCGGGGATGGGTTTGGCGCCGACGGAGTGCCGCGCAATCTCGGCGTCTGGGAACGCGACGAAGGCCAGTGGGATACGAGGCGGTGGCTCTGGGGGCCGCAGGGCGGCGCAGCGCTCTACCGCCGCACCGCCCTGCGCGCCTTGTCATCCGCTGCCATTGGCGACCCATTCGATGCGTCCTTCTTCATGTACTGCGAGGACGTGGACCTGAACTGGCGGGCGAGGCTGGCCGGCTATCAGACGGCATTCGCGCCGGACGCCGTCGTCTATCACCATCTCAGCGCGACCGGAGGGGGGCGGCTTGCCTCTTATTACGTCGGACGCAACACGCTCGCCGTGCTCGTGAAGGATCTGCCGGTGCGCCTCCTACGGCGCCATTGGCGGGCAATCGCACGGGCGCAATTGCGCATCACGCGGGAATCGCTACGGCATCTCCGCGAGCCGGCGGCGCGGGCGCGGTTTCGCGGTCAGATCGCCGTTTTGCCGATGCTGCCCACACTCCTGCGCGCGCGCGCGATCGTGCAGGCACGCCGCGCCGTCTCCGACGACGCATTGGAGCAAGACCTGATCGCGGATCGCCCGCAGTCGTTGCGCGGGGAAGTCTCTTCCAGCGCCCACGCGAATGTGCGACAATCCGCTGGCGCGGGTGCGGGAGGCGCGTGTGAACCGGGTGGGTACAGGGGGTGGTAGCGGCGAATGCGGAGCGAGGGCGGGATCGAACCGGACGCAACTCCGCAGTTAAGCGTTGTCATCCCCGCCTATAATGAGGCCGCACGCCTCCCGAGTACCATACGCGCCGTCATGGCATATCTTGACGCTCAGCCTTTCCCGGCCGAACTGATCGTCGTTGACGACGGCAGTACGGACCAGACTGCTGCCATTGCATCGCGATCGTTGCCGGACGGCCGAATCCGCGTCTTACACGAGCGGCATCGTGGGAAGGGCGCCGCGGTACGTGCCGGCATGCTGGCGGCGCGGGGCGAGCGGGTGCTTTTCACGGATGCCGACCTCGCGGTGCCGATCGAGGAGACCGCACGCTTGCTTTCGCTGCTTGACGCGGGATGCGCGGTCGTTATCGGCTCCCGCGAAGGGGCGGGCGCGTCACGCGAGGGAGAGCCGTTGTTCCGGCATGTGATGGGCCGGGTGTTCAACCGGCTCGTTCGCATGATCGCGGTGCCGGGAATTGACGATACGCAATGCGGGTTCAAACTCTTCCGCAGAGACGCCGTTGCCGCGATCGTTCCGAGGCTGCGTCTCTATGGGGCAGACGCGCCGGAAGTGCATGGCGCTCGTGTGACCGGGTTCGATGTCGAAGTGCTCGTCATCGCGCGGCGGCAAGGATTCTGCATCGGTGAAGCGCCGGTGCGATGGCGATATGGGGCGCAGAGCAAGGTGCGCCCCCTGGCGGACACGTTCTGGAATCTGCGCGACATCCTGCGCGTACGCGTGAATGACTGGCGGGGGTACTACCGGTGACAGCGACGAATGATGGGGCCAATAGCGGCAAAGAGAATATCCTCGTGTGCGTCGCGTGGCCATATGCGAGCGGTGTGCGCCATGTCGGGCATATGTCCACCTATATCCCCAGTGATGTTTTCGCGCGCTATCACCGCATGAAGGGCAATAATGTCCTGATGGTTTCCGGCTCCGACGAGCATGGGACGCCCGTCACACTCGTCGCGGACCGCGAAGGGAAGTCGCCGGAGGAAGTAGCGCGGTACTATCATGCCGTCATCAAAGACGGTTTCGATCGCATGGGGATGATCTGGGAATGCTATACTGAGACCCACACCGAGAACCATATCGCCGTCACGCAGTCTGTGTTCAACAGCCTGCTCAATGCGGGCTATCTCTTCAAGCAGACGACCGAGCAGATGTACGATCCGGTCGCGGGGCGATTCCTTCCTGATCGGTACGTCGAGGGGACGTGCCCCATCTGCGGATATGAGGACGCGCGCGGCGATCAATGCGACAACTGCGGCAATACGCTTGACCCGGTGGATCTCATCAATCCGCGCTCCAAACTGACCAAGGCGAAACCCGAATTGCGCGCGACGGAGCACTTCTTTCTCGATTTGCCACAGTTCTCGGAGCGCCTGCTCGCCTGGATCGAGAGCCACGACAATTGGCGGCCCAATGTGCGCCGCTTCACGGAGAATTTCGTGCGCGAGGGGCTGAAGCCGCGAGCGATCACGCGCGATCTCGACTGGGGCGTGCCAATTCCCGTGCCGGGTTTTGAAGACAAGCGTATCTATGTTTGGTTCGATGCCGTGATCGGCTACTTGAGTGCGAGTATCGAGTGGGCCAACCGGCAGGGCGACCCAGACGCCTGGCGGCAATGGTGGTCGCTGGACAAAGAGGGGAACGCGCCGAGTGCGTCCTATTACTTCATCGGCAAGGATAATGTGCCGTTCCATACGATCATCTGGCCCGCGATCCTGATGGGGGTTGGTGGACTGACGCTGCCAACGGATGTACCGGCGGTCGAATACATGTTGCTGAACGATCAGAAGATCAGCACGAGCCGGGGAATCGTTATCACGCTGCCGGACTACCTCAGCCGGTACGATCCCGATCCGCTGCGATACTTTGTCATTGCCAGTTCGCCCGAAACGCGGGACACGAGTTTCACCTGGTCCGAGTTCTTCCGGCGCAACAACGATGAACTCGTCGCGACCTACGGCAATCTCGTCAACCGCGTCCTCTCGCTGACGCAGCGATATGGCGGGGGCGCCGTACCGGAGCCGGGGCCGCTCGATGACGATGACCGCGCGATGCTGGCCCGTGCGCGGGAGGCATTTGCTACCGTCGGCGACTTGATCGAGGGCGTGCATCTGAAGGAGGGAGTCAATACGGTGATGGCGCTCGCCGCCGAGTTCAATCGGTACCTCGAACGGAAAAAGCCGTGGGAGACGGGTAAAACCGATGCCGAACGTACCCATACAACCCTCTACGTCGCGCTGCAAGGGTTGAATGCGCTCCGCGTCCTCACCGCGCCATTCATCCCCTTTTCCGCGCAACACGTTCACCTCCTGCTCGGCTACACGGGCGGCGACCCGAATGGCGCGAGCGGCGGTATCGCGGATGCAGCCTGGGCGTACACCGATCTGGAATCGGGTCGCGCCCTGCCGAAGCCGAAGCCGCTCTTCAAGAAACTGGACGATACGCAGTTGGCGGAGGAGATGGAACGCCTGCGCGAGACCTTCGGCGAGGCCTGAGCCGCCGAGATTAGATCGCTTCTGGCACCGGCGTCCAGACGAGATCGCGGACGAGATGCGCTGTCGCGGTTTGCGCGCAGAGAACGGGCACACCCGTCCGGCTGCCGAAATACCTCTTCGCTTCCGGGCCGAAACCCATGCAGTCAAGGACGATGCCTTCGACGCGCTCCGTCGTGAACCGGGCGATGACCTCATCCCACGTTGTCGGCGGCCGATACGGTGAAGCCGTCGCGAGGGTCAATTCATAGCCATGCCACTTCTGGCGCATCATCGCTCCTTGCCCGTCGTCGGGCATGATGACACCGAGTTTTCCTGTTGGCTGGATCGCACGCATGAATCCGTCGAGCACGCGATCCGGTTCGATCAGTGGCACAGCGGCGTGCAGACCCTCGAAATGACCCGTGCAGAGGACGACGACGATCGCCGCGCCATCGGCGACGACGCGATTGATCGCCCGCTGGAGGAGCGGTGTGGCACTCCGCTTGCCGATCCGCACTTCTCCGGCGTCGAAAAGGGTGACGAGCGGGGTATCGTCATCGTCGGGGCGGAGGCGATCCACATCGGCGGCATCGAGGCCATCCAGTGCGCCGGCTTCAATGATTCGGATTGCTGGGCCGAGAATCGCGTCGTATGCCGTGCGGATGTCCGGTCGCGGGCTGTGACCGATCGTGATGAGGCCGACGGTGGATGATGGCATCGCGAAGCTCCTTTCACGGTTTCACCGGCATGATACCGCATCGGTCGTGACGGCTGGATCGTGCGTGGTACACTCCGTGCGCGGAGCGCAGACGATGAGGAGGACCGAGTGGACAGCGAACACACCGCCCAAGTGACCGCCGATGCGAACGATATGGACGTGCCGGTTCGCGTCTTTAGTGGCGCGCGCCCAACGGGTCGGCAGCATATCGGCAATTACCTCGGCGCGATCCAGAACTACGTCGCATTGCAGGATGAGGCAGAGTGCTTCTATTGCATTGTGGACTACCACGCGCTCACCACATTCGAACAAACGGAGCGGATCGCGCGCAACACGCGCGATATGGTCCTCGATTGGCTCGCGGCGGGCATGGACCCATCGCGCGCGGTCATTTTTGCCCAGTCGGATGTGCCGCAGATCACGGAACTGCACATGCTCCTCTCAATGATCGTGCCCCTCTCCTGGCTGACACGCGCCCCGACCTTTCGCGAGCAGTCCGAGGCGCACCCCGATAATGTCAATTACGGGCTGCTCGGCTATCCAGTGTTGATGGCGAGCGATATATTGCTCTATAAGGCGACGACCGTACCGGTCGGTGAGGATCAAGTGCCGCATCTGGAGCTGGCGCGCGAAATCGCACGGCGATTCAATCACCGGTTTGGCGAGACGTTCCCGGTGCCGCAGGCGCAGCTGACGGAGTTCCCGCGCGTGATGGGCATTGACGGAACGCACAAAATGTCGAAATCGCTGGACAATCACATCGAACTTGCCGATACACCGGAAGACTTGCGCACCCGCGTCCTCAGCATGGTCACCGATCCCCAGCGCCGCTACCGAACCGACCCCGGCCGCCCGGAGGTGTGCAACGTCTATACACTGCATACCTATTACTCCACGCCGGAAGAGCAGGCGCAGGTCTATCACTGCTGCACGAATGCACTCCAGGGATGTGTCGAGTGCAAGGAATGGCTATCGCGCAATCTGGACGCCGCGCTCGCGCCCTTCCGGGCACGTCGGGATGCCTTCGCGGCAGATGGCGATCGCGTCGAGCAGATACTCGGCGATGGCGCGGCGCGGGCGCGATCGGTCGCGACGGAGACCTTGCGTGAAGTGCGGGAGCGTGTCGGATTGCGGCCGCAGCCGCGCTAGGTCTCCGCCGTTCAGCTCAGATACTTCTTGAACCAGGCCAGCGTGCGCGTCCATGCCTCCTGCGCGGAGGTGGGGACATAGCCGAAGCCATTGGCGAAGGGGCGCGTATCGTTGTTGAAGGCGTGGCCGGTATTTGGAAAGACCTTAAAATCCAGCGGCTTGCCGGAGGCCTTCGCCGCGTCCTCGAATGGCTGGATACCCGCCGAAAGTTGATCGAGCGCGCCATAGTTGCCCATCAATGGGCAGGTGAGGCTCGCCGCCTCCTTCGTCGGATCAACGCGACCCGGCGCATTGTTGGTGCTCAGTTGCCCGTAGAAGGCGACCGCAGCATCCAATCCCTTCACCTTCTCCGCCGCGATCACGACGATCCGGCCACCGAAGCAGAAGCCGGTGATCCCGACCTTCGGCGCGCCGACGCTGGTGCCCCTGAGATAGGTGACCGCCGCCATGACATCGCCAAGCATCTGCTCGTCGGTCAGTTTGCCAATCGCCGCCGTCGAATCCTGCGGCGTGTTGAAGGCCATCGTCCCCCCCTCGCGTGAGAGGAGATCCACCCCGAGGCCGACGTAGCCTTCTTTCGCGAGACGTCGGGTGACATCCTTGATATGGTCCGTCAGTCCCATATTTTCATGTATGACAATCACTGCTGGGAATGGGCCGGTACCCGTTTTCGGGCGCGCCTCATAGGCGATGATGTCCGCCGTGCCATTTTTGAACTGCACCATCGTCGCATTGACGCAATCGGGGGGAACACGGGGCGCTTTGGGCTTTCCTGGGGTTGCCACGGCGGAGCCGGAGGCCGTCGTGCCCGCCGGTGCGACTGCTGATCCGGCGGGCCGCGTGCTCGCGCTCCCACTTGCCGCAGTCGTACTGGCGGGTGGCTGCGTCGCGGCTGCGGCCGAACCGCTCGTCGCGGCAGTCGC
>JAICJW010000274.1 GCA_025928215.1 Chloroflexia bacterium
CGGCGTCCACCGGCGTCGGATGAATTGTGAAGTCCGCGCGCAAGGCCCAGCAGATGCTCGCCAGTTCGTTCGCATATCGCCTAGCAAGCGCCGGGTCATTGTCTGTCACGACAATCGTCGCCACGCTGGTAAACGGCACATCGGAGAAGGGGAAGCCACCGAGCACCGTCGCCGCGACGACGCCCGGCTCACGCTCGATCTCCCGAGCCCGGTCAATCGCTTTTTTGAGCGGCGACTGCCACGTCGTCACCATAGACTGGTTCGGCGCGATCAGGGGCAGTTTGACGTGCGCCATTGTCGGTGTGATCTCGCCCTTGATCGTCGCAACGAGGATCTGCATCGCTCGCGCGCCCGTCTCCGGTGTATCAATGTGCGGGTACTCCTTGTAGCCGACGAAGGCCGTCGCTTCCTCTATCATCTCCTCGGAAAGGTTCGTGTGCAGATCGAGCGGCGCGACAATGGGGATATCCGGCCCGACGAGTTCGCGCACCGCCGTAATCAGCGGCCCCTCGCCATCGTCGTTGTGCTCCAACGCCATCGCGCCGTGGATACCGAGCAGTACGCCGTCCACCGGCAGCGCGGCGCGGATACCGGCGAGAATTTCGTCGCGCATCATCTCGAATGCCTCGCGTGAGACGCGCCCGCCCGGCACGGCGTGGCCGTATGTCGTCGGGATCAGCTCGACGCCCTGCCGCTTCGCCTCCGCGACGATGCCGCCGTAGATCGTGCCTGTTCCTTCCATCGCGAGAATATCCGCGCCACGCACGATGCCGCTCGACCCTTTCTGGAAATCGGCCAGCGTCGTCGGCTCCCACTGAAAGGTGTTCGTCTCCTGCGCGATGCCCCCGGTGACAATCCGTATCGTCATGTGGCTCCCCCCCTGCATGTGATAGTCAATCGTTCAGCGCGTCGTCGCATGATAGTACATCATGCATCTATGACCCTTGCGATAGGCGCGCGCATAGCGTATTGCGTACACAAGTGGTGCGTACACATTTTGGAGGTATCAGATGAGCGATAAGCACGTCAGCGTCTGCGAACTGCGCGGCGACCTCGCGGAGAAGTTGAAGCGAACCCATTGTCATTGAGCGGCATGGGCAGGTGCTCGGTATCTATCTGCCTATTCAGCAGGTAGATCGGGCGAAGGCGAAGGAAGCGCTCGAGCAATTCCATGCGCTCATTGACCGCATCCTACGTGAGAGCGACATTACCCGCGAGGAACTTGGAGGCGTTTATGGTCGAACGGGCAGAAGATGAATCTCTTGACGCAAATACCTGAAGTCGCTTCAACCGGGGTGCCGTTCTCTCCAACGCCTCCTGATGTCTGGGATACATAGGCATAGAAACATGGCGACCCATGATAAACGAACGAGAGTAATCATGTCCGGGGCAATGACAAGCATTGCAAAGAAGAGTGCCACCGCGCCTTCGGCAATTATCAAAAATCGTTCCACTTGCCTTCCAGGCCCTTGCCGAATTAGAGCGACCCAAAGGATCATAAACGCGCACAATACTCCCAATGCGAAGCCCATCCCAATAGTCCAAAGGAATGGATACGAGATGAACATTCTTCCCTCCTCATACCGTTGGGATGATCGGCAAGACGAGACGAGATGGATATTCCGACGAGTGGAACACCGTCTGCAAGGCGCTGACCATTTCGGCAGAGCGGCCCGGCAGTTCGCCGGTGTTCGGGTTGCGGTCGAAGCGCGGGAAGTTGCTGCTGGAGACATCCAGGCGGATGCGAGGGCCGGGCAGGAAGGTGTTGCTCGTGGACCAGAGGTCTAGCGCATATTCGATCACCTCGCCGGGTATGATCGGCGTACCCCCGCGCATCGAACTGCGGTAGCGGGCGCGGAGGATGCCATCGGTCAGGTTGCGCGCGTAGCCACAGGGTGAGACATCCACGAGTTTGGCCGTCCAATCGGTGTCCGGCGCGCTCGAACTGGCACAGAGGATCAGCGTGACCGGCCCGGTCACTTCCACCGGCGCTTCGAGCGGCGGCGTGGTATAGACCAGCACATCCTCACGCCCCTCGACGAGACGCTGATCGTACGCGCCGCCCTGGTTGAAGACGGTGTTGCAGCAGAGGCCACCGCCCATTGTCGGCACGGGATTACGCGGGTTGTAGACATAGGAATCTGGCGGCTCGCTCGTGGGCGATTCGCGGCTCAGCGCGCCATCGCCATTGAGCGAGTTCGCCCTGCCGCCACTGTGCAGAAACCACTCCTGCCAGTCGGTGCGGGCGAGCGGCCACTCGTGTTCATCGCGCCATCTATTCGTGCCCATCACGAAGAGGCGGACAGGCGGCTCGGCCTCCACGCCGTTCTCGACGCCGCGCAGCCAGCGGTCATACCAGCGCAGGTGCAGATCATCCGTTCCAGTTTCCCCGCCGGTGGAGCGCATGCCGAAGGTGTACTCTCCGATCGGATTGCCGCGCGTCATACCGCCATGATTCCACGGGCCGAGGACGAGGCGCTGCCGGTCGCGCACCGCCGCCGGAGCCTGCGCGCGCATGCCGGTGAAGTTGTCTATCGTCCCCTTCTGGAAGATGTCGTACCAGCCGCCGATGTTCAGCGCGGCGACATTTAGCGCGTCGTGCCGCGTCGAGACCGCGAGGTTCGCCCAGAAGTCGTCGTCGGTCGGGTGCTGCACCCAATCGCCGTAGTAGGGCGCGAATTCGGCGAGGATGGCATGCTCGGCGAGCGGCAGATGGGCGAATGCCGTCGGTAGATTGTCCGTCGTATCGAGCAGCGCCTGATAGATCGCCTCGGCGGCCGGGTCGTTCTTGCGCTTTCGGTCCACCGTATTGAGGGCCAGCGCGGCCGCCCACGAGAGATTGAAACTGAGTTGGAACGCGCCGCCCTGATACGACCACCCGGCGTGATAGTCAGCGGCGGTGACATTCGGCACAATCGCCTTCAGCGCCGGGTGGCCGCTGATCGCCGCCTGCCACTGCGTCAGCCCGACATACGACCCGCCAAACATGCCGACATCGCCATTGCACCACGGCTGTGCGACGAGCCATTCCAGCGTATCGTAGCCGTCCTGCCGCTCGTTGACGAAGGCGAGAAACGCCCCCTCGGACGTGAATCTCCCGCGTACATCCTGGATAACGACCGCGTAGCCGCTCCCCGCCGCGCGGAGGGTGAGCACGCCGGCGTTTTGCTTATCGTACGGCGTCCGCATGAGCAGCGTCGGATACGGCCCCGGCCCGGATGGTCGGTAGATATCGGCGAAGAGCACAATCCCGTCGCGCATCGGCACCGGCACATTGCGATCCACCGCGAGCGTCAATCGTTCCGGCACCGGCGACTCCTTCCCTATCTCTCCGTATCCAATGCCCCGCATCCTAGCACGCGGGGCACGGGGACGAAACCGATTGAACCGCAGAGACGCAGAGAGGGAAAGAGGAGAAGGAAGAATGAGAAGAGCGGTGAAGCACTTTCACAGCATGTTCGTTATCCCTCTACCCTTTCCCTCTCGGTGTTTCTCCGCGCGCTCTGCGTCTCTGCGGTTCAATTAGGTTTCCAGGATTCAGGCGGTGAGGAGGGTGCGGCTGCGGGTGAGGACGGCGGCCATGAGCGCGAGCGCGAGGAGGGCCATGCCGCCAATCGTCCATGCGGGGCCGATGGTGGCGCTGAGAATGCCCGTGAGGAGGATGCCGAACGGTCCAACCCCAATCGCCATCGCAAGCATCCCCATCGCCCGCGCCCGCATCTGCACCTCGACGTGATGCAGGATCAGGACGGGCTGCATCGCCCCGAAGGCGCCAGAGCAGAGACCGAGCGTCACCTGCGTCCCCCACGAGAGCGCGAAGACGCGCGAGAGCGCCAGCACGATCACCAGCAGGCCGACGCAGAACGCCCCCGCGAGGAAGAGCACGCCATGACGCGACGTTTTCGCGCGGCGGGTCAGCACCGCACCGACGACGAGCGCGCCGATCCCGTCCGCGCCCGCCAGGATACCCAGCTGCTTCGGACCGACATCCAGCAGATCGCGCGCGATCACCGGCAACATCTGCTGATATGGGAAGATGAGCAGGTTCATCACGACGGTAATCAACAGCACGCCGAGGACAACCGGCGTCTGGATGGCGACTGACCAGCCACCCCGGACGAGCTGCGCGAGCCGGACACCGTGCGGGGTTTGCCGCTCCTGCGTTGCGCCGAGATAGTGACGGAGACGCAGAATCGCGAAGAGATTCAGGCCGTAGATCGCCGTCAGCCACCAGTAGCAGAACGTCGCGCCACCGACCGCGAGGAAAACGCCGCTGAGGAGCGTCGCGAGAATCTTGTTCCCCTGCATGGACATGGATTCGAGCGAGAGCGCGTTGACGATACGGTCTCGTTCGTGCAGTTCGGAGATCAGCGCGCGGCGGGTCGAGAAATCGGTCGCCCACGCGCAACCCAGCAGGCCGGTGATCAGATAGATCTGCCAGATTTGCGCCGCGCCGGTGCTAAAGAGGACGGCGAGTGTCATCGCCGCCGACACGCCGAGTATCTGCACGCCGAGCAGAACGTCGGTGCGCCGGAAGCGGTCCGCTGCCGCGCCGAGGACGAGGCCGAAGACAAACATCGGGATTGCGCGGCAAAAGCCAACCAGCCCGACGGAGACGGGCGATCCGGTCCTGACGAGCACGACCCAGCCCGCCGTGATGATCTCAAAGTGGTACGCGTGATAGTACAGGAGACTGGAACGCCAGACCCGCTGATACGCGGGGACAGCAAGCACCGCCGGCACGAGATCGCGCAGCGTCTTCGTCGCCCGAATTGTCAGCGCGGCACGTCGCATTGCCTTTCCCCACCACCAACGATCACTCCGCGAGCACCGCCGCGACCCCACGGAGCGCGGCGGCAATCGTCGTTTCGAGGCAGCCGGGCTGGTACGGCGATTGTCTCTCCTGATACCGGCCCGAACCGTAGGTGTCGCGCGGGCAGAGATAGCCGAGCGATCCGTTCGTCAGGCCGAGGACGAAGATCGGCGTTTCGGGGAAGGTCTGGCGGAGCGTCTGCTGCAAGACGGCGTATGGCTCGTCCGGGATCGTGACGAATACGGCATCGCCCAGCCGCCAGAACCAGAGGGAGAGCGTGTGCTCCTCCGTCTCGCCGAGCGCGCGCCGGAGGTTGAGGCGGCGATGCAATTTCTCCCCTTCCGCCCGCTCGGTGGCGGCAGCCAGACGCGATTCCAGTTCCGTCGCGGACGGCAGCGGCTTAATCAGGAGCGGCACTTGCTCCCCATGGACGGCCAACCGGGACGCCGCGTGCCGGTTCTCCGCGCCGCTTGGCCGGTGCGCCCATGTGCCGATGTCCGCGCCGGAGGTGACGATGCCCGTGTAGGTAAACGTCGTCGCGGGAGGCGGAATCGCCTCAATCGCGCTCGCGGCGGCGTATCCGAGTTGACGGCCATTGCGATCGGCGACCGCCGTGTCGCCGACGAACCCGACGCGCGGGCCGAGGTCGCCGGACGCCCCCTGCATGAAGAGCGCGGGCGCGCCAAACGCGCGCTCCAACACTTCCCGCGCCGCGCCGACATAATCCGGGGAGAGCAGATGATTGTCCCATGCGAGCGTCGTCGGATGGCAGGCATAGTTGAAGAGTGTCGCGCGCACCGCGCCGTCATCGCCGGTCACGCGCGCGACGAGCAGGGTATCGTCAGCGAACCCGTCGGGGTTGTAACCGCATGCCCAGCGCGCTGCCTCGCTATCCCAATAGTCGCGATTCGCGGCGAGGCTGCATCGCCCCTGCCCGTACGTGATCCAGGCGGGAGCAAGCCCTTCGCGTGCTTCGAGAATCGCGGCAGTGATCGCATCCGCGAGGTGAGCGCGGTAGGCGGCGCCGAGTTCGCCGCCCGGCTTGTCAGCGATCTGCGATCCGGCGTTGACGGTCGAGTGCTGATGGGCGCAGTTGAGGATGAATGCTTCTTCGGCAATCCCCGTACGCTCCCGTACCGTCCGCCGCAGCGTCCGCTCATCGTCCGGGTTCTGGAAGCAGCAGTAATCGAGCGCGACGAGTGCCCGTTCCTGCCCCACCCCTTCCAGTGGCGCGATCATGATTGCGGTCGCCGCACTTGGGCGGTGGATGCCGTCCGCGACATCGTGCGACGCCGCGCCCCACCAGCGCATGTAGATGCCGACCGGCCCCGTCACATCGCGCACCGCGACGC
>JAICJW010000217.1 GCA_025928215.1 Chloroflexia bacterium
ACCATCCCCGCCAACGCCGCGACGAACGCCGCGGGGAGCGGCTCAAATCCGAGCGGCGCGGCCAGCGGCGAATAGGGCAGGCCAACCGCGATCGCCACGCAGGCGAGCGTCGTGAGCAGGAGCGGCAAGGACGGGCGGCTCTTCCAGAAGGGCACGCGCCGGGTGCGCAGCGCGAAGATCACGAGTGTCTGCGTGCAGAAGGATTCGACGAACCAACCGGTATGGAAGCGCGCCTCCCCGGCGCTGAACGGCCCAAGCATCAGCGCGAAGGTGACAAAGTCGTAGAGCGAACTGGCCGGCCCGAAGGTCACCATGAAACGCCGGATCATGCCGATGTCCCAGTGCGCGGGGCGGCGGGTCAGTTCGTCGTCCACGTCGTCGGTCGACAGCGTGAGTTCGGAAACGTCGTAGAGGAAGTTATTCAGCAATATCTGTGTCGGCAGCATCGGCAGGAAGCGGAGGAAGAGTGAGGCGCCCGCCGCGCTGAACATATTGCCGAAGTTCGAGCTCGTCGCCATCAGCACGTACTTGACCGTGTTCGCGAATGTCCGCCTGCCTTCGGCGATACCGTCCGCAAGGACGCCGAGGTCTTTTTCCAGCAGCACGACATCCGCCGCCGCCTTCGCCACATCGCTGGCGTCGTCCACCGAGATACCAACATCCGCGCGGCGGATCGCGGGCGCGTCATTCACCCCATCCCCGAGGAAGCCGACATCGCGCCCTCGCCGCTGCGCAGCCTCGATGAGGAGGGCCTTCTGCTCCGGTGTCACCCGCGCGAAGATTGTCGTTTGCTCCACGAGGGTGGTCAGTTCATCGAGTGATTTCCCCGCCAACTCCGCCCCCGTCAGCGCGCCTCGGAAGCCGAGACCCAGTTGCTCACAAACATGACGGGCGACGGCGGGATGGTCGCCCGTGAGGATCTTAATCTCGACGCCGAGATTAGCCAGCCGCGCGAGCGCCGCTTTCGCCTCCTGCTTGGGCGGGTCGCTGAAACCGAGGAAGCCGACGAGCGACAACCCGCCGCGCGCCTGGGCTTCCAGCGGCTCGCCCGAGTCCGGGCGGATCGCAACGGCCAGGACCCGCGCGCCGCGCGCCATCGTGGCGGCCAGCGCCGCTTCCGCGGCCGCTTTCCAGCCAGCTCCCCAACCGGCCGCCCCGGTGCAATCGGCCAGCACCTCCTCGGCCGCCCCTTTGACGACGATCCATGGCGCCCCGCCAGGGTCGCTCATGGCCAGGGCGGCCATCCGGCGCTGGTAGGAGAAGGGCAACTCCGCCCGCACGGCCCAGCCCGCGCGCTGTGTATGGGCGGCCTGGGCGCGCGGATCGGCGGCCAGCGCCGCGTCGAGCGGATTGGACGATGCCGTCATCGCCCCCAGCCAGCACGATGCCCAATCGATGACCGACTGCTCGCCGCCGTCCGGCGCGCCCGCCACCTCCGCCAGGGCGATCGTGCCGGACGTGAGCGTGCCCGTCTTGTCGGAGAAGAGGACCTCGACGTTGCCGAGGTCCTCGATCGCGACGAGATTGCGCACGATCACCTTGCGGGCGGCGAGCCGCTGCGCGCCCAGCGCGAGGCTGACCGTGACGATGGCAGGGAGCAACTGCGGCGTGAGGCCAACCGCGATGGCGAGCGAGAAGAGCACCGCTTCGAGGATGTCGTGGCCCAGCAGGGCATTCGCGGCGAAGATGAAGATCGTGAGAACCGCAGTCACCTGCACGAGGAAGAGTGAGAACTGGCGGAGCCCGCGCTGGAACTCGCTCACGGGCACGGGCGCACTCGCCCCGGTGGCGACGCGGCCCAGCATCGCCGCAGCACCGGTCGCCACGACCGCCGCTTCCGCCCAGCCGCCGCGCAGCACACTCCCCGCGAGCAGGATCGATGCGAGGTCATCGGTGTCGGTCGTCGGCTCGACGCGCTTCTCCACCGGCAGCGATTCACCCGTCAGCGCGGCCTCATCCACGCTCAGGTCGGTCTGGCTGATGATGCGCGCATCGGCGGGGACGATGTCGCCGACCTCGACGGCGATGAGATCCCCCGGCACGACGTTCTCCGCGGCGATGCGCAGCATCTGCCCCCCGCGTGTCACCCGTGCGCGATGCGTCAGATGCCGCTCCAATAACTGCGCGGCACGGTCCGCGCGGTATTCATCGAAGAAGCCCAGCACGACAGAGAGGGAGATAATCGCCACGATGATGACGGCATCGGTGCGCTCGCCGACCGCAAACGAGACGGCCGTCGCGAGGGCGAGCAGTCCGAGCAAGGGATTGGCAAGTTGCCGCAGGAAGATCCGCAGGGCGGTCGGGTGGTGCGTCGGGAAGGCGTTGGGCCCGTACTGCCGCAGGCGTTGCGCCGCCTCATCGTCCGTCAGGCCCGTCGCGGTCACTCCGAGGCGCTCCATGAGCGATGCGGCAGAGACGGAGGCGGAGCAAGCCAGCGTCGAACGCGACACGCGCGAATCCAGCGGGCTGCTCTTCCGCGGCTTTCGTGTCAATAGACTAATCTCATGGGCCACACGATTCCCCCATCGCGCGATAGAGCGTCAAAAGCACACGTGGCGCCGATCCCGATCATACGCGTCGATGCGCAACGGGGGCGTCACAATCCTGGATCCCGCATGACAGAAGCGTAACAGGCAGACGAAGTGTGTATTTGGTATTGAGAAATGGGCTCTTCGACGGTCTTGATGACGCCTACCTACGCGCCGTCCGTGCGCTCCCACATCACGCTCGTCGGCCACGCTCACCGGCATTGCGCCAGTGGCGTCACGGTTCGTCCCGCCCGCCGATCCACGGCGCTATGGCTTAACGGCGATGGTGTTCGTGACCGCGATGATGCCCGGCGCGCGCCAGACGGCCGCTTCCGCTTCCTTCCGCTCCGTCCATGACGGCACCGTGCCCGTGAGAGTCACTTCCCGACCGCTCACCGCGACATGCACCTGACCCGCATCCACCGCCGCGTTGCGCATGAGCGCCCGCGTGATGCCCACCTCGATCGCTTCCGCCGCGATGGTAGGCTGCACAATCCCGATCAGGTTCGACACCCATTTGACCCCGCGGATCGCGCGGGCGGTCTTCTCCGCCACGTTGCGCTGATACTGCCACGCCACGGCGCCATCGAGGGTGACGCCGCCCTGTGCAACACGGATGTGGATGCCCTTCGGGACCATCACATTGGCCGCGAATGCATCGGCGATTTTCGTCGCGATTGCCGCATCATCCACGATATCGTTGCCCGCCAATTTGACAAGCATCTCGTTGGCGACTGCACGGACGCCCGCCACCCGGAAGGTCGCACGCTCCGCCGCTTTGTACGCCGAGTAGGTGTTGGCCGTGCCGGTTAATGTGACGACACCATGATCCACTTCCACGCCGACGTGTGCGGCGTCTACTTCTGGGTCCCATTCCAATTCATCGATAACATCCTTCTGGATGTCGACAGCGACATTGGATGTGAGTGCCATACGTGTGGCTCCATTCGTTGCGACGTGCCTGTTGCACGGATCCGTCCGTGATCGCGTGTTGCCCGTATCGAGCGTATTGGATGGCCGAGCAAGCGATGAAGCGTCGAGCGCCAGCCGACCAGGATCACTGCGTCTACGATATTCGGTGCGCCGTATCAGGGATGTGACATGCCTCTTACCAGCGTGACAAACGCGCGACAATGCGAGCGAACAGCGCGGACAGCGTGCGGGTGGCCAACCGAAGCATGTGCTCCGCCTCTCCCTGCATCGGTGGCCGCCTATGCGGCGCGTCCGTGCCGATGATGCGTCCACGCAGTCGATGGCGATGCTACGGTAGCCGGGCGGCGTTCGCGCGCGACACGAGAGAAATCACGGCCACCGACCGACTCGACCCGCCGTTGGGGCATCCGACCTGCCGCGCGGAGGCGCAACGCGCAACTGCCGACGGTGGCGAGGAGTGCCGCCGCGACGATACCTGGTACGACCGCTATGGCAGTCTGGTCGAGAAACTCGAATGTGAGCCAACTTGCCAGCCCAATGCTGAACAAGGCCACAAACTGGGCAATCGGTTGTTGTAAATGCTTCATCTCGATTCGCTCCCGTTTGCTGCACCAACGAACTCTCCTGCATACATCCTAGCGGGGCAGGTGCAACAAGGGTGTGACAGCGCGCGTCGAGTACATTGCAAAGGCATGCCAAGTTCTTCTCACGGCGATGGAAATGTCACGTTTTTGGCACAGAGGCCGACAGATTCCGTACGCCTTTGCGATTCCCCGCGCGGTACGTTACATCTGTTGTCCCGCGCGATCACTCGCGCGGTCATACACGAAAGGAGTGCGATATGTTTTCACATCTACTCGTTCCCCTCGATGGTTCGCCGACTGCCGCGCGAGCGATTCCGTATGTCACGGCGCTGGCCCGGGCCTTCGGTAGCCATGTCGATCTGCTCAGCGTCATCGAGCCGACCCCGGATTGGCCCGGCTCGCCCCGTGCCGCCACCGACGAAGCGGGCGAACGGGCGCGCGCCCTCGCGGCGGCCTATCTCGGCGATGTCGCCGATCGCTTGCACGGCGAGGGCTTCGTCGTCTCGACCGATGTCCGACACGGCAACGCCGCCGCGACCATCCTCACCGCCGCGGAACGCGATTGCTCCCTGATCGTCATGGCGACCCACGGCCGCTCCGGCTTCGATCGCCTGCGCCTCGGCAGCGTCGCCCAGCACGTCCTGCGGCACGCGCCGATCCCCGCACTCGTCGTGCGTGCGGACGGGCGGGTGCCGTCCGAGGGAGAGGCCGCGATCACCGAGATCACCGTCACCCTCGATGGATCGGTGGTCGCGGAGCAGGCGCTCCCGGTTGCGACCGCCCTCGCGGATGCACTGCACGTGCCGCTCACCCTCCTCGAGGTCATGCCCAACTACTATTATTCCTCATACGCATGGCCCGGCATGTCCTACGCATCGACACCCGAGCAAGACCGGGATGAGGAGCAAGCCCTCGCGGCCTATCTCACGGAAACCGCCGACGGATTGCGCGCGTCCGGCCGGGATATCCGCACACTCTGGCGGCACAGCATGACCAATCGCGCCGATCCGGTCATCCTCTCCTATCTATCGGATCGTCCGACTGGGCTCGTTGTGATGGCGAGCCACGGTCGAGGAGGGATAAAGCGCTGGGTGCTGGGCAGCACGACGGAGGCGGTGGCCGCCCAACCGCCCTGCGCCGTGCTCGTGGTGCGCGCGGATACGACTGGCGACATGGCATCGCCGCCTCAAGGCGAAGCCGCCCGGCGGGCGGAGACGCACATGCCCGTGATCGCCTGAACGGTCGTCAACCGCAGGCAGATGGATCGGCGGTAGCAGGCAGAGAGTCTGCTACCGCCAAGAGAAATTGACGCCCCCGATTGAGTAGGCAACGCGGGCAGTGATGCTGTCGGTAGAGCGGTTGGCTGCTATCAGCGCGCCGAAGCACGGCAGTATCGCGCCACCTCCGGGAGGGTGCCCGCCCCTAATGCGGCATAGAAACGGCGCGCCGGTCTGTTCGCACACGCTACCCAGACGCGCAGCGTCTCGATACCATCCGCTGCCAGCCACATCGCGACCGCTCGCATCAGGGCCCGCCCGATTCCCTGGCGCTGCGCCGCCGTATGCACATTTACCAGGTAGAGCTCCCCGTCTCGCCGTGCGAGGAGACTATCCCAGTAGACACGCCGGTCGCGTTCGGTCAGTGCATCGAGCAGCGCGTCGGGCACGATACCCCGGCGGCCATGCGCACGCTGGCGAGGTGGAGCTGCGCGATGGTCGCTGCGGCGGCGCTCGTCGCCTCGCGCACCGTCCGCTCTCGGCGCTGCCATTCGGCGGCGCTATCCCGTCATCCGATCAGTGCGGCCCACCGTCGCCGTCCGGTGCGTAGCGCATCGCCGCCAGTTGCTCGAGCGCCTGCCACTCCTTATTCACATCGGCCTGGGCTTCGATCAGCAAGCGGCGGGCGATGTCGGGGTCGCTCTGCGTCAACGCCTTGTAGCGCGTCTCGTTGTAGATGTATGCCTCCAGCGGCAGCGCGGGCGGTTTGGAATCGAGCTGGAGCGGATTGCGTCCCGCCGCAGCCAAGTCGGGGTTGTAGCGGAACAGCGGCCAATACCCGGTCGCGGTCGCGAGCTTCTGCTGCTCCATCCCCTTCGTCATATTGATGCCGTGCGCGATGCAATGGCTGTACGCGATGATCAGCGAGGGGCCGTTGTATTTCGCCGCCTCGACGATGGCACGAATCGTTTGCGTGTCGCTGGCGCCCATCGCGATCCGCGCGACATAGATGTTGCCATAGGTCATCGCCAGCCGCGCCAGATCCTTCTTCGGCCGGGCCTTGCCGCCGGCGGCGAATTCGGCGACCGCGCCGCGCGGTGTGGACTTGCTCATCTGGCCGCCCGTATTGGAGTACACCTCGGTATCGAGCACCAAGATATTGACGTTGCGGCCCGAGGCGAGGACATGATCGAGGCCGCCGTAGCCGATGTCATACGCCCAGCCGTCGCCACCAACGATCCAGACCAATTTGTCCACCAGGACATCGGCGATGCTCGCCAGATTCTTCGCATCCACGGAGGGAATCTCGCGCAGTCGTTCCTTCAGTAGCACGACGCGCTCGCGCTGCGCCTCGATCAACGCATCGGACGATTGATCGGCCCCCACAATACTGGCAGCCAGGTCAGCGCCAATCATTCCCCGCAATCGACCTACCAACTCGCGCGCGAATTCGAGTTGCTTATCGAGCGTGAGCCGCATGCCGAGGCCGAATTCGGCGTTATCCTCGAAGAGCGAGTTGGACCAGGCGGGGCCCCGGCCCGCTTTGTTCTGTGCCCAAGGCGTCGTCGGCAGGTTGCCGCCGTAGATCGAGGAGCAGCCGGTGGCGTTCGCGATGATCGCGCGATCGCCATAGAGCTGGCTGATCAACTTCAGGTACGGCGTCTCGCCGCAGCCCTGGCACGCGCCGGAGAACTCGAAGAGCGGTTGCAGCAATTGCGTATCCTTGACCGCGAGCGGGTTCAGGTTGGCGCGATCGGCTTCCGGCAAGTCCAGGAAGAAGTCCCAGTTCCGCGCTTCGCTCTCCCGTAGCGGCAGTTGCTCCCGCATCATGAGCGCCTTGACGAGGTTGTTGCTCTTGCTCACGGCGGGGCAGGCTTCCACGCAGAGGGCGCAGCCCGTGCAGTCTTCCGGCGCAACTTGCAGCGTATATTCGAAGTCCTTGAACTGCCGCCAACGCGCCGACGAGCTTTTGAAAGTCTCCGGCGCATCTGCCAAGTGCGCCCGCTCGTACACCTTGGCGCGAATGACCGCGTGCGGGCAGACGAGCACGCACTTGCCGCACTGGATGCAAAGGTCCTCGTCCCATACCGGGATCTCCAGCGCGATGTTGCGTTTTTCCCATTGCGCCGTGCCGGTCGGGTACGTTCCGTCGACCGGCATCGCGCTGACGGGCAGCGCATCGCCCTCCCCGGCAATCATCTTCGCGGTCACATCGCGGACGAACGCCGGCGCATAGATCGGCACGGGCGGCTTGATGGCAATGGCGCTACTGGCCATCAGCGGGACTGGCACCTCGTACAGGTGCGCCAGCGTGGCGTCCACCGCCGCGAAGTTCTGCGCGACCACCGCCGCGCCGCGCTTGCCGTACGTCTTTTCGATGGCGCGT
>JAICJW010000570.1 GCA_025928215.1 Chloroflexia bacterium
AATCTCCTCGCGGATATCGCCTACGGCTTTGCCGATCCCCGCGTGCGGTATGAGTAAGCGATGAGCGAGATCGCGAGCGCCGGATCGTTCTCGGCAGTTGACCGGGCGCAGGCGGCGGGGACGGCGAGCCTCAGTTACTGGCAACGCGCCTATCGGCATGTGCGGCGCGACCGTGTGACGCTCTTCGCGTGCGCCTTGCTCCTCCTCATCACGCTCCTCAGCCTCGCCGCGCCGATGTTCGGGCATCTCCTCAATAAGGACCCGGCGACGCAGGACTTGCTCTCCCGGTTGGAGAAACCCACGCACGCGCACTGGCTCGGCACGGACGAACTGGGGCGGGACATCCTCATTCGTCTGCTGTACGCGGGGCGGATTTCGCTGCTCATCGGCGTCCTGGCGATGCTCACGTCGCTCGTCATCGGTGTCAGCCTCGGCGTTCTGGGCGGGTTCTTCCGTCGCTGGGTGGACGATGCGATCAATGGCATCATCCAGACGACGATCAATATCCCGCTCCTGTTCCTGCTCATCCTCCTTTCGGTGATCTTCTCGCCGGGCGTCGTCGGTCTCGCGCTCATTCTTGGCCTGTTCAGTTGGCAGGGGACAGCCCGGCAGGTGCGCGCGATTGTTCTGTCCGTCAGCCAGCGCGACTATATTGATGCCGCGCGCGTGCTCGGTTCCTCGAATGGGCGGCTGATGTTCCGCCATATCTTCCCGAATGTCATCTCGACCGTACTGGTTGTCGCGGGGTTCGACATTGCGGGGGCGATTCTCGCCGAATCGGGCCTGAGCGCGCTCGGCTTCGGCGTGCAGCCACCGACTGCCAGTTGGGGGAACATGCTCTCCAAGTCCTTTCAGTACGCGCTCAAAGCGCCCTGGCTCGTCGTCAGCCCCGGCGTGATGATCTTCCTCACTGTCCTTAGCGTCTTCCTGATCGCCGATGGTCTCCGCGATGCCCTCGATCCGCGCATCAGTTGACTGCCTGGCCGATGAGGACGGTATGTTTGCCTGCCACTTTCGTGAGAAAGAGGATGCGGTGTTCGTCGCCGGAGAGGCGGAGGTCATTCATCAGCGCGTCGGGCGTGAGGGGAGAGCCGCGCTTCTTGATGACGACATGGCCGATGCCGCGCTCGCGCAGGTAGGCGCGGAGCCGTTTGAGGCCGAAGGGCATCGTGTCCTCGATGAGATACGGGCGGGCAAAGGGAGTATCGGTCAGCGTGTCGCTCGTGATGTAGGCAATCGTCGGATCGAGGAGTGTGCCATTGACGAGCGCGGCAACGTCCGCGACGAGGTGTGCGCGGATCACCGCGCCGTCCGGCTCATACAGGTAGCGGCGCGGGGGAGCGACGGGCGGGCGCTCACGCACGGTCGCGGTCAGCGTCGCGCCGGAGGGGAGGAGCGTGGCGCGGCGGGTGTCATCCCCGGTGCGGAGCGCGCCGAACCAGAGCGCGGCCTCTTTCAGATCGCCATTGAGCGAAACCCATTCGGCCTCAGCATCGGGCGGCACGAGCGCATGCGGGATACCGGGCGCGACTTTGACGCCGACCGTGCCGACGCGCCCGACGAGCGCGGCGATGAATGACCACGGCGGTTGGTAATCCGCGACATTGAAGACGCGCCGCCCCGCGATACGCCGCGCCGGGTCGAGGAACGCCGCGTCATATCCCATGAGATCAACCGTCGTCACGTCGTCGCACCGGACAGTGGCGTGATCGGAGAGGCCGAGCGCGCGCATGTTCGCGGCGGCAATCGCGGCGGTGAGCGGATCGCGATCCACGGCGAGCACGGGATGACCGTCCGCAAGGGCGCGCAAATCGCCACCGATGCCGCAGCAGAGATCGGCGATACGCCGCGCGACGCGGTAGCGGGCGGCGCGATGGGCCGCGACCGGGGCGCTCGTTGCCTGCTCCAGACCGGCCTGCGTGAAGTACATTCGCGCCGCATCGTCACCGAACTTGGCGCGCGCCCGCGCGCGGAGGC
>JAICJW010000406.1 GCA_025928215.1 Chloroflexia bacterium
AGTAACGTTCTCGCGGGGATCGGGCGCGGCCAGTTGCCGGTAATCGAGGATCGCGTCGCCAAGCGCCGCGCGAACTACGATGCCTATGTGCGCGCCCTCGGCGACGTGCCAGGCATCACCTTCCAGCCGGAAGCGCCCTGGGGCCGCCACACCCGCTGGCTGATCAACATCCTCATTGATCCGCACGCGTTCGGTGCGGACCGCGAGGTCGTGCGGCAAGCGCTCGCGGCGGAGGAGATCGAGTCCCGCCCGTTGTGGAAGCCAATGCACACGCAGCCGGTCTTCGCGGGGTGCGATGTCGTCGGCGGAGCCGTCGCGGAGGAGCTGTTTGAGACGGGGCTTTCGCTCCCCTCCGGTTCGACGCTCACCGAGGACGATCTGGCGCGCGTCGTCGGCGTGATCCGCCGCTGCGTCCGCTGAAGAACTCGGTGGAGCAGGCTCCACCACGACGATAGGAAGGGATAAGGATCGCAATGGGGTTGACGGAATACTGGAAGATTATTCGCCGCTGGTGGTGGTTGCCGGTGCTTGGCGCGCTGCTCTTCGCGACCGCCGGATACACCGTGAGCGCGCGGCAGAAGCCCCAGTATCTCGCCTCGGCGCGCCTGCTGGTCAACCAGGTCCAGAACCCCGGGCCATCGAGTTACAACGATCTCCTCACGAGCGAGAAGCTGGCGACGACGTACACGCAACTGCTGCAAAGCCCGTCGCTCCTCGATGACACGATCGCGCAGGTTGGCCTGCCGATCACGGCGGAAACGCTGCAGAAGCGGACGAGCGTCAGCGTCGTCCGCGCGACGCAACTGATCGAACTGACGGTCTGGGATTACGATCCCGGCCGCGCCGCCGCGACGGCGAACGGCCTCGCGCGGCTCTTCGTCAAGCGCGCGCAGGACCTACAGATGAACAACACGCAGGGTATTCTCCAGCAAGTGGATCACGACCTCGACACGACGCAGGGACAGATCACCGATACCTCCTCCCGCCTCAACCAGATTCGCGCCAACCTCGATGCGACCGGCGCCACAACCCTGGAGATTCAGCGATTGCAGCAGCTTCTGTCCCAATACGATCAGGACCTGCGCGACATCCGCACCCGCAGCGCGGACGATTCCAGTCGCCTCAACACCCTGAAAAGCACCCCGGACCCGGATGGCACGGCGCAGCCCGAAATCCAGCGATTGCAGACGGAGTTAGCGCAGTACGACCAGCAGATGAACGACATTCGGGCGCATTACACCGACACCTCAAGCCAACTCGATAAGCTGCGCGCCACCCCGATCGCGGGGAGCGTCGCCCAGGGCGATGCGCAGCATCTGCAGGATCAACTGACGCAGTATCAGACCAAGTACAGCCATCTGCTCGACACGCGGCAAACGATCGTCATCGCGCAGGCGCAGGGGGCGGCAGCCGTCACCGTCACCGATCCGGCACGTATCCCGAGCGTGCCAATCGCGCCGACGCCGCGCCGGAATGCGCTGCTCGGTGGGGCGATTGGCCTCCTGCTACTCGCCGGCCTTGCCCTCCTGCTCGATTTCCGCGATGACCGCATCCACGATCCGGCGGAGGCAGCGCAAACGTTCGGCGTGCCGCTCCTCGGTATCCTCGGCGTATCGCGCGGCGCCCGGCCGCTCCTGCTCACCGACACCGAGATGCCGAATATCGAGCCGTTCCGCGAAGCCCTGCGCCATGTGCGGGCAACGATGGATGCCGGGCTGGCGGCGGGGGCGGTCATCGCCATCAGCAGCGCGCGACCGGGCGAAGGGAAAAGCGTCGTCGCCGCGAACCTCGCGCTGCTCGAAGCGCAAGGCGGCAAGCGCGTTCTGCTGATTGATGCCGATGTGCGCGCGCCGCACGTGCACAAACTGCTCGGCATGCGGAACAACCAGGGCCTCAGCGCCTATCTCGCACGGACGCAGCATGGCAACCAGCCGAAATTCCAGGAGGGGCCACTCGGCATTACCGTCCTGACCGCCGGTTGGGCGCTGACCCACCTGCCCGATCTGCTCGGCTCGGCGCGGATGGTCAACATGATTTCGGACCTGCGCGATCAGTTTGACATCATCCTGCTCGACACCGCACCCGTCCTCTCCGCCGCCGATACGCTCGCCTTGCAGCAGGCGATTGACGGTACGGTGCTCGTGATGGACGCGCGCCGTACCGGAACGCGGATGCTCGAACGAACGATTGCCACACTGAATGGCGTCTACGGCAAAACGCTCGGCATCGTCCTGACGAAGGATCGGAAACGTGCGGGCGTCTACGGCAGCCGCGCCTACCGCATGATAGCGGAGGACGAACGCGCGGATGACGCCCTGACGCGTACGGATCTGGCTGAGAGCGGGAATACCGGCCCGGTCAGCCTCAGCGCGTAAATGAAGATGCACGTGGGGAACGGTATGCTGAGGAGAGAGGCCCTCGCTTCAAGCCGGATGATGCCGCCGCGTGTCCTCTCACTGCGCGCGAATTTCTCGTGGACCTTCGTCGGCAATGTCGTGTACGCCGCCTGCCAGTGGGCGATGCTCGTCGTCCTGGCGAAACTCGGCTCGCCGGAAGTCGTCGGGCAGTTCGCCCTCGGCCTGGCGATCACCGCGCCAGTCATCATGCTGACGAATCTGCAACTGCGCGGCGTCCAGGCAACGGACGCCCGCCACGAGTATCTCTTCGGCGATTACCTCGGCCTCCGGCTCACGATGACGCCGCTCGCCCTCGTCGTCATCGTCGGCATCACGCTCATTTCCGGCTACGGCTGGGAGACCGCGCTCGTTATCCTCTTTGTCGGTCTCGCCAAAATCTTTGAGTCCGTCAGTGATGTCTTCTATGGCCTCATGCAGCAGTACGAACAGATGGATCGCATCGCCATCTCGATGATGGTCAAGGGGCCGCTCTCGCTCGTCGCCCTCGGCGCCGCGATTGCCGTTACCGGCAACATCGTCTGGGGGACAGTCGCGCTCGCTGCCGTCTGGGCGCTCCGGCTCTTCACCTACGACATCCCCAGCGGCGCGGCGATCCTTCGTATGGCGCAGCGGCAAGGCGATGAGCGCGCGTCCATCCAACCGCGCTGGGACCGGCGGCGAATGGTGCGGCTGCTGTGGCTCGCCCTGCCCCTCGGTTTCGTGATGATGCTCGGCTCGCTGATGACGAATATTCCCCGCTACTTTATCGAGCGGTTCGAGGGGACGCACGCCCTCGGCATCTTCGCGGCGATGGCCTACATCGTCATCGCCGGCACGACCGTCGTGGACGCACTCGGGCAGGCGGTCAGCCCCCGATTGGCGCGGCAATACGCGGCAGGCGAGATGGGCGCATTCCGCACGCTCACCATGAAGATATTCGGCATCAGCGCGCTGCTCGCCACCGGGGGCGTGCTGCTCAGCCTGATCGCCGGGCGGCAACTCCTGACGCTTCTTTACCGGCCGGAATACGCGGCGCATCTCGCGGTCTTCATCTGGGTGATCGCGGCGGCCGGGATCGGCTACCTCGCCTCGGTCTGCGGCTACGCCATGACGGCAGCGCGGCAATTCATGATTCAGGTGCCGATCTACGTTCTCTCGATTGCCGTCGTCACGGTTGCCTGCGCGCTGCTCGTGCCGGATCACGGCTTGCTCGGCGCGGCGTGGGCGATCTTCGTCATGTTCGCCATCCAGTTGCCCCTCAAGGGCATCGCGATCTGGTACGCGCTTCACAAGCGGGCGCTCCTCCTCCCGGAAGGAGGGCCGAATCAATGACCCGGATCATTCCGCGCGCGCCTTCGCTCTCCCGCCGTCAATTTCTCACGCTCTCCGCTGCTGCCGGGATGGCGGCAACGCTCGCGGCATGCGGCCGGGGCGGCTCGCCGCTTCCCCCCTCTCCCGCCGCGCCTTC
>JAICJW010000603.1 GCA_025928215.1 Chloroflexia bacterium
CGATCATCCGACCTTTGACCTTGGCGCATGCTTTGCCCTGCTCCGCGAAAGCGGCTACCAGGGGCCGCTTTCCATCGAGTTCGAGGGCAAAGGTGACGAGCGTCGCGGTATTGCCGCGGCTAAAAAGATCATCGAGCACTATGTTGGGGACCAATTGACGCCGGCTTAACCCGTTCCATACGCGGCGCCGCTACACGAAAGGAAAACACTCATGTCCACGCTTGCCGTCACCGGCGGCGCGCCCGTTCGCGCCACGCCCTTCCCTCAATGGCCGATCCATGACCGCCGTGAAGTAGATGCCGTGGTCGAGGTTATCGAGAGTGGCCGCTGGGGCGGAAACTTTATGAATGATTCCGGCTACAAGAGCGACGAACTGGCGGCGCGCTTTGCCGCGTTCCACGACGCGCGCTACGGTATCCCCGCCACGAACGGGACGGTGACGATGGAAGTGGCGTTGCGCGCGGCAGGCGTGGGCGTCGGCGATGAGGTGATCGTACCGCCAATCAGTTGGATCGCCACGGCATCGGCCCCGCTGTCCCTGGGTGCCGTACCGGTCTTCGCCGATGTCGATCCGCAAACCGGGTCGCTCGATCCGGCGGCAGCTGAGGCCGCGATCACCGATCGGACGCGGGCGATGATCCCGGTCCATCTTGGGGGACGACCCGTCGATCTGGACGGCCTTCTTGACGTGGCCAAACGCCATAATCTGATCGTGATCGAGGATGCGGCGCATGCCCATGGATCGCAATGGCGCGGACGGGGCATCGGATCATGGGGTGATTTCGGCTCCTTCAGCTTTCAGATGACCAAGGTGATGACCTCCGGCGAAGGGGGCATGCTCACCACTAATAATCAGCGCTTTGCCGAAACATGCATGGCTCTGGTCAACTGCGGGCGGATCCCCCCGGGAAGCAGTTTGACGGAAAGCCCTTGGGGCTGGAACTATCGTCTCCCCGAGTTGCAGGCGGCGCTGCTGCTGGCGCAGTTTAGTCGCCTTGAGGAACTTACCGCGTTGCGGGCCGACAATGCCGCCCACCTGGATCGCTGCCTACGTGAGTTGGACGGTCCGGCCCAGCCGCTGCCGCCCGACCCGCGCATCACGCGCCAGGCTTATTATTACTTCAGCCTGCGCTACCAGGCCGAGCGTTGTGGCGGGCTGCCCCGCAAGCGGTTTATCCAGGCGGTGCAGGCGGAAGGCATCCCCCTTGGAGCGGGGAATCCCGTGATCTACAAGAATCCGTTGTTCCGCCCCACGGCGGCGACCAGTGCGGTGGTGGCCGGTCTGGTCGGCCGTGGCCTGGACCTCGCGGCGGTCCACTGCCCCAATGCCGAGCGCCTCGCAGGGGAGACGGGGATGGGACTCTCGCAGCATGTGCTGCTCGGTTCGCATGCCGACGTCGAGGATGTGGTGGCGGCCATCGAGAAGGTAACGAAGCACGCGGATTCGCTCGCTGTGCCCTTGTGACAAAGGAGGGACTTACATCATGGCTGCATTGCGCGCGGGCGCGACGGC
>JAICJW010000284.1 GCA_025928215.1 Chloroflexia bacterium
CGCAGAGGTCGCGGAGAGGGGAGAGGAAGAGAAGAACATAAACCCTCTCCTCTCTGTGTTCCTCTACGTTCTCTGCGTCTCTGCGGTTCAATCGGTTTCAGCCTTCCTGGATGATGCCCGCGAGGACATCGGGGTCTACGTTGCCGCCGGAGAGGATGACGCCGACGCGCTTCCCCGCGACGGGAATTTTGCCAGCGAGGATCGCGGCGACAGCGACGGCTCCCGTCGGCTCGACCAGCACTTTCAGGCGGAAGAGCAGGAAACGCAGCGCCGCCTTGATCTCCGCATCGTTGACAAGCACGACCGCTTCAAGGTTTTCCTGCTCGATCGGGAAAGTCAGGGTACCCGGCGCGAGCGTGCGGATACCATCCGCAATCGAGGCCGGAGGCGGCACGCTAACGATCTTTCCCTGCTGGAGTGAGAGATAGGTGTCGTTGCCGTCCTCCGGCTCGACGCCGAAGATGCGAATATCCGGCCAGCGCGCGCGGGCAGCGAGGCAACTGCCGCCGATCAATCCGCCCCCGCCAACGCATGATACGAGCATGTCGAGCGGCGGCGCCTGGTCGCGCATCTCGTAGACAGCCGTCCCGGCGCCGGCAATGATTTGCGGGTCGTTATATGGCGGCACAACGGTCAGGCCGCGCTCCACGCCGAGTTGGCGAGCAATCGCCTCACGATCCTCGGTGAGGCGATTGTAGCGGACAATCTCCGCGCCATACCCCGCGGTTGCGGCAACCTTCGTCGCGGGCGCATCATGCGGCATGACGATCACGGCAGGGATGCCGAGCAGATGGCTCGACAGCGCGACCGCCTGCGCATGATTCCCCGATGAGAAGGCGACGACACCGCGCGCGCGCTCCGCCGCTGTTAGCAGGCTGAGGCGGTTGAATGCGCCCCGGAACTTGAACGCGCCCGCACGCTGCAAATTCTCGCACTTGAGAAATAACTCCGCGCCGACCTGATCGTTCAATGTGCGTGAAGTAATGACCGGCGTAACGTGCGCGTACCCAGCGATGCGCCGCGCCGCCGCTTCCACATCCGCAAAGGTGACCGCTGGCGCCGCTGCATCTGTAATCATCCGCCCTCCCCTTCCTCACATCCGTCGCACGCCCCGGCGGGAACGATAGTGGCCGTCCGTGTGGTTGAATGTATCATAATTTGCAGCGAGGAATGGTCCTCCCTCCCGATCTGCGAGCGATGGAGAGGGGCCGGGGGTGAGGAAATGACGGGAGGAACACGTGACTGAAATCACAAGCCCGGTCACCGGGGCGGATTATGCGCGCGCCGAGCAGTTTCTGCCCTGGAACGCCACCAAATTGATCTTCAACGCGGAGGTGCGGCCCCACTGGATCGCGGAGAGCGACCGATTCTGGTATCGCCACACCGGGCGCGGTGGCCCGTCCTTTCGGGTCGTTGATCCGGCAACGGGCCGGTCCGAACCCGCCTTCGACCATGTGCGGCTGGCAGCGGCGCTCTCGCAAGCGGCGGAGAAGCCCTATCTCCATACCGCATTGCCGTTCGAGGTGATCGAATTCGTGAACGACGAGCGGGCAATCCGGTTCGATGTGGCGGACAATACGTGGGAGTGCGATCTGACGACCTATCAATGTGTGCCAGGTGAGAAAGCGGAGCAGTCCAAGGCCGAAGTTCGCTCGCCGGATGGCAGATGGGCCGCATTTGTGCGCGACCACAATCTTTTCCTGCGGGAGGTCGCCAGTGGCGCGGAGCGGCAAATCACGACCGACGGCAAACAGCATAACGCCTATGCCGCCCTGCCGGGGTCGTCGCTCTCGGCGGTGACGGACCGCGTGATCGGCAAGCCCGCCGTGCCCGCGCTGCAATGGTCGCCGGACTCGACGAAGTTCGTCACCTACCGCCTCGACGAGCGGAAGGTGCGCGATATGCACCTCCTGCAATCCGTCCCCACCGATGGCAGCGCGCACCCGACACTTCACCCATACCGTTATCCGCTCGTGGGTGACGCCAATGTTCCCCACGCGCACCTGCTCGTCGTGGACGCCGCATCGGAGAGCGTCACGCCGCTCCTGACCGAACCGCTCGCGGCGATGACGCGTTCCACGCCCTTCGAGCAACGCAATGTCTGGTGGAGCAACGATAGCACGCGCGTCTTAGCGATCAGCCAGCGGCGCGGCCATCGCTCCGTCGCCTTGCAGGTCGCGGATGCCGCCACCGGCACAAGCGGGACGATTCTGGAGGAAGAAGGCCCGTCGCATGTCTATCCCCATCATGTGCCGATGGTGAACACGAATGTCCACGAGGTCGGCACGACCGAGGCGGTGACGTGGTGGTCGCAACGGAGTGGATGGGGCCATCTCTCCCTCTATGACGTCGCGACCGGCATGATGAAAACAGATCTGACCGCCGGCGCATGGACGGTGCGCGACACGCCGCACGTAGACGCCGAGAAGGGCTGGGTATACTTCACTGCCGGCGGGCGGGAGGAAGGGCGGGACCCGTATTATCGCCACCTCTATCGCTGCACGCTCGATGGCGCGGACCTCACCCTGCTGACGCCCGAAGATGCCGACCACAGCGTGACGTTCTCGCCCTCCGGCGCGTATTTCGTGGATACCCACTCCCGGGTGGACCTGCCGCCCGTCTCGGTGCTACGCAAGGCGGATGGCACGCTCGTCGTGAAACTCGAAGAGGCGGACATCACCGCGTTGACAGAGATGGGCTGGCGTTTCCCGGAGCGGTTCAGCGTCAAGGCGCGGGATGGCGTGACCGATCTCTACGGCTGCATTTTCCGCCCGACGAATTATGATCCGGCGCGGCGGTATCCGGTGCTGGACAGCATCTATCCGGGGCCGCAGACGATTCACACACCCAAAACCTTCGGCGGCGGAGAGAGCGGCGGGCGTAATTTCTGGCAGGATCAGGCGCTCGCGGAACTCGGCTTCATCGTCGTGAATATTGACGGCATGGGTACGCCGTACCGCTCCAAAGCGTTCGTTGATGTCGCGTACGGCACGAATTTCGGCGAAGCGGGCGGCCTCACCGATCACATCACCGGCCTGAAACAACTGGCGGCGCGCGATCCGTCGCTCGATCTCGACCGCGTTGGCATCTACGGCCACTCCGGCGGCGGCTTCGCCTCGGCGCACGCGCTACTCGCATTCCCGGACTTCTACAAAGTCGCCGTATCGTCGGCGGGCAATCACAACCAGATGGGCTACCTCGCGGGCTGGGGCGAGCGGTACATCGGCATGCCGGAGGGCGACAACTACGCGGGCCAGATCAATGCCGCCCTCGCCCACAACCTGAAGGGGAAATTGCTGCTCGTCCACGGCGAACTGGACGACAATGTCCACCCGTCGCTGACGATGCAACTCGTGGACGCGCTGATCGCCGCGAACAAGGATTTCGACCTGCTCATCATCCCCTTCACGAATCATGGCTTCTTCGACTTGCGTTGGGGGCTGGCGGGCGCGGAGCGGTTCGTCTCGCTCAGCCATCCCTATTTCGTCCGCAAGCGCTGGGATTACTTCGTCACCCATCTCCTCGACGCGACGCCTCCCGCCGGATACGCCGTTAAGCCGATGATTGGAGCGGGAACGTAGCGAGGCACGAAAAGATGCACCGCCCTCTTGACCCTCACGCTACGTGAGGGTGTACGGTGTTTCCGTGGTCATCGGGACCTGTGAGAAAGGAGGGAATGCGTGACACAGCCCGACGCCATGCGCGTGGGCGTGCTGGCGAAACGGACGGGCGTCTCCGTCCGCACGCTCCACTATTACGACGAGATCGGCTTGCTCGCGCCGTCCGAACGCAGCGACGCGGGGTACCGGCTGTATGCAGCCGCCGATATCGTCCGCTTGCAGCAAATCATGTCATTGCGGCAGTTAGGTTTCTCGCTGGATGAGATCCAGGGATGCCTCTGCCGTGGCGATCTCTCGCCCCTGCGGGTGATCGAGCAGCAAATTGCGCAGTTGCGGGAGCAGATCGCGCTGCATCACCAACTCCGCGACCGTCTTGAGGCGATTGCACAGGGGTTACGGGAGGCGGAGGAACCGTCCATCGCGGAGCTATTACATACCATGGAGGTCATGAACAGGATGGAGAAATACTACACACCCGAGCAGCGGGAATGGCTCAACGAGCGGCGGCAGGCCGTCGGCGAGGAGCGCATCCGCGAAGTTGAGGCGGAATGGCCCGAACTGATCGCGGCGGTAGGCCGCGAGATGGACGCGGGCACCGACCCCGCGGACCCGAGAGTTCAGGCCCTCGCTCAGCGCTGGATGGGGCTGGTGCAGGAGTTCACGGGCGGCAATCCCGGTATCGAGAAGAGCCTGCGCACGATGTACCAGAATGAGGCGCCCAAGAACATCCACCCGTCCATGGACCCGCGCATGTCCGAGTACATGGCATATATCGGCAAGGCGACGGCGGCAGGGAAAGGGCAATAAACCTGCCCGCTTCATCTCCCGCCCCTCTCCCGACGTGGGAGGGGCTTCTTTTCGCGCTGGTACGGATGTTGCTTTATCCGCCGACAGAGCGGTTTTCAGGATGTTGGCAGGAGAGAAGGGTGCAGAGATGGTACAGAGCGTGGATTGGGCCGCGACGCGACGCGCGAAACCCGTTGAGCACATGCGCATCCACCCCGCTATGCGCGGCCGGATTGTCGGCGTTGCGCTGCTGCTGCTAATTTACGGCGTCGCCCTCACCGCAAGTGTCGGCCTCTTCCAGACGCCACCGGCGGACGGACACGGCGCGGCGTACCGGCTGATCGGCGTGCTCAACGTGGTTGTTCTGCCCCTCCTCGTGCTCGCCGCGGTCGTTGGGGTCAGGAAAATCTGGCGGGCAGGCACGCCGAATGCGTCTATCTCCCGGCTGCTCACGGCCCCGCTCTGGATTGCGCTCATGCTCTCGCTCCTGACCGTGCCGATCTGGATGGGGCAAGCCAATGCCGCGCGGCAGGGCGTGGACGCCGCCGGGTCTGGCATCGCGGCGACGTTCCTGCTCGCCCCGTGGGGGTTCATGCTGGCGTACGGGCTTTCGCTCTTCGTAATCTGCGCGATGCACGATTTCACCTTCCCCGTGCAGGAGGAAATGAACACCCCGCCGAACACGGCGGGGCGTGGATAAATCGTCGCTCCGAGAATTCTTTTCCTACCCCCAACCCCCTCCCTGTGAGGGAGGGGGCTTTTCGTCTCCCCTTCCCTCGCAGGGAAGGGGCCGGGGTTCGGAAATCAGTCCTGATTCAGCGCCGCGTAGACCTGCTCGGCGTTGATCGGGACGGACGTGAACCGCTTGCCGGTCGCGGCCTTCATCGCGTTGGCGACCGCGCCGGGGCCGGGGATAATCGGCGGCTCGCCGACGATCCGCGCGCCGAACGGCCCATCGGGCGTCGGCACCTCAACGAGGATCGTCTCGATGTTCGGCACCTGCATAAAGGCGGGCATCGCGTAGTCCATGAATGAGCCAGTCAGCAGTTGGCCGTTATCGTCGTAGATCATCTGCTCGAAGAGCGCGAAGCCAAGCCCCTGCACCGCGCCGCCCTGAATCTGCCCGATCACGGCGGGGGGGTTCAGCGCATGGCCGACATCCTGCGCGGCGACGTAGTTGAGGACTGTCACTTCGCCGGTGTCCGGGTCCACGCGGAGATGCGCGAGGTGAGCCGCGAAGCCCGCCGCGATCACCTGCTGCGCACTCGCGCCATTCCCCCAGACGGGCTTGTACTTGCTCGTACTCATCCGCGCGACATCGGCGAGCGTCACCTTTTTGTCCGGCACGCCCTTCACTTGCACGTTTTCGCCGACAATTTCGAGGTCCTCGACGGAGGCTTCCAATTCCTGCGCGACGATGGCGAGCGCCTGCTTGCGCGCCTCGACAGCGGCTTCGAGCACCGCCTTACCGACGGTGTAGGTGATCTGGCTGCCGCCGCTGCCGGGAGAGTGCGGCGCAGCCTCTGTGTCGCTAATCACGACGCGCACTTTGTCCGCTGGGATGCCGAAGGCCTCGGCGGCGATCATCGCGAAGGTCGTCGTCTGCCCCGTCAGGTCCACCGCG
>JAICJW010000149.1 GCA_025928215.1 Chloroflexia bacterium
ACGCGCTGGAACTGGCGCAACGGGGTACAAAACATCCAGATGCGAAACCTCTCAAAAGGTTCGGCGGCGCAAGCGTGCTCGAAATTGTTGATGATTATGATGGAGACACCTATCGGACTGTTTATACCGTCTGACTACGCAGTGGGGTCTACGTCCTCCTTGCATTTCAGAAGAAATCAAGGCGCGCCAGCGTAGTGCCGAAACATGTGAGCGCCCTCATCCAGACACGGTTGCGGGCGGCAATGGAAGAAGATACAAAGCGGATGAACAGGAGGCAATCGCAATGAGTGAGAGAATGATAATCACAGAAGGCAGCGGGAACGTCTTCGCTGACCTCGGCCTTCCCAATGCCGAAGAACGCAAGACAAAAGCAGAACTCGCCTATCAAATCAGTACGATCATCACGGAGCGTGGTCTCACGCAGACGCAGGCGGGCGATATTCTCGGTATCGAGCAGCCGCATGTTTCCAATCTTGTGCGTGGCCGTCTGAGCGGATTCTCGGTCGAGCGCTTGATGAGTTTTCTTACCGTACTCGACCGGGATGTTGAGATTATTGTTCGCCCGAAGATCGGGCGGCAGCCACGCGGGACAATCATCGTAACGCAGGCTCACCAGTAGGGATTCATCTACGTGCTTTTGGTTCCCCGCTATAATGCATGCCATCAAGGAGGACGAACATGGCGCAACCGCTGCGGATCGGACTTTGCACGGATCAGAATATGCCGTGGGAGAAGACGGTCGAACGCTGGCAACTGTTCGAGCGACTCGGCTTCGATAGTGTCTGGGACTGCGATCATTACGTGCAGCCGAGCCGACCGACCGGGCCATACTACGAAGGCTGGACACTCCTCGCGGGGCTGGCGGCGCGCACGGAGCGCATCCGCATCGGCGTGCTCGTCAGTTGCAATACCTTCCGCCATCCGGCCTGGCTCGCCAAAGAGGCGGCGACGGTGGATCACATCTCGGATGGGCGGCTGGAACTCGGCCTCGGTGCGGGCTGGTATGTCCCGGAGCACGAGATGCTCGGCATTCCTTTCCCCGCGCCCGCCGAACTCGTCGGGAGGTTCCGCGAGGCGGTCGAGATCGTGGATCATCTGCTCCGCAACGAATACACGACGTACGAGGGGCGGTATTATCAGTTGAAGGATGCCGCCTTTCGCCCCGGCCCGGTCCAGAAGCCGCGCCCGCCACTGACACTCGGCGCGCATGGGCGGCAGATGCTGAAGATCGTCGCCCAGTACGCCGACCGCTGGAACTCGCACGGCTCAGTGGACGAGATGCGCGCCCGCAATGCGGTGTTGGATGAGCACTGCGCCGCCATCGGCCGCGACCCCGACGAAATTATCCGCTCGCTCTACGGCTGGGCCGCGCTGATGCCAAGCGATCCGTGGGCTTCGATAGACGCGTTCGAGGAAGTCGTCGGCCAGTACTGGGAAGCGGGCGTCAATGAGTTAATCATTGACGCCCCCGGCGATGCCCAACTGCCGATCCTCGAACGCATCGCTACCGACGTGATTCCACGGCTGAAACGAGAGCGGTGAACGACAGTGGTTTTGCTTCCCCTTCTGCCCGCTATGGTCGCGCCCCGGTGACGCGGCGACGCATGAACAACACCGTACCGGCAAACAGGGAGATCGTGCCGAGGCTGAGGGTAAGCACGGCGACGCGATTGACGCCCGATGCGTGCGCCTCACCCGTCTTCGGGAGCGTGGTTGGCGCGGCGCCCGTTCCCGTGGCGGCAGCCGTCGTGCCACCGGACGGAGCGGCAGCGGCCGGTGCGGACGTACCTGCCGCACTCGGAGAAGCGGAGACAAGGAGCCAGCCGACGCCCGCGCCGCCGAATGAATGGCTTGCTTTGCCATCCGCGAACGTGATTGGCGTGGTGTTCTGCGTAATGACTGGCGGATTGGCGGCGGTCGTGTTCAGAATGACATCTGTGCTCTTGAGATCCGTGTCGGTGTAGGTATAGACGACGGGTTGTTTGAAGGTCGCGACGAGCGCTTTGGTCGCCTTGTCCGTGACACGGAAGGCGAAGGCATCATGCACGGTGCGCCCTTGCACCTTATCGTTCCATGTGCTCGGATCGCTCGTCAGCACATCAAAGGTGACGGGCGCGTCGAAGGTGCCCGCCTTGATCGCGATTGAGCGATCGCCCGCCGTGATCGTCGCTGCCTGATCGGGCGTGATGTCCATACTCATCGCGACGGTTGGATAGCCGAATTTCGTGAAGTCCGGCGGCCCCTGCGCCCCGACAATCGTGAGATTGCCGAGCACGAGGATGGCCAGACCAACGAAGCCCCCGACTACTTTTATTGTTCGTATCACATGCCCCTCCTGTTTGATGTGAAAGAGTCGTTCGCGGTGCGCGCCTTACCCCTGTTTACGCCCGAAAAGCGGTGCATGGATTGTTCACACGATGCCCGCCGGAAATCGGGAGCGGGGATATGGTATCGTTCCCCGGTGAAACGACGATTACCCAAGGGGGAGACGATGGATCGTGAGAGCGGGATGCGTAATCTCTTCACGCGGACGCGCCGGCTCCGCACGCGCGAGGAAGGCGAGGCGGATATTGAGGCGGAACCGATTGAGCCGTCGCTGATGGCGGAGATGGGCGGCACGACCGAGCCTGAACCGCTCCTCGCGCCGCAGAGCGTCGAGCGCGAGCAGTGGCGCGGCTACGTGCTGATTTGCGTCAATGCGAATGTCGTTAAAGTCTGCGAGACGGTCAAAGAGCGGTTGGGCGAGCGATTCCGAGGAATGTCGCTCGTCACCGGCCTCTACGATCTGATCGTCCGCGTCGAGGCGGACTCCAAGGAGCAATTCAAGGAGACGTTGATTCTCGTCCGCGAGACGCCGGGCGTCATCTCCAGCGTCACGCTGCTGGACCTCAACTGATGGCGCACGCGATTCGCGAACCTGTCTGGCTGGCGTATCATCTCGTTCCGACCGAGGAATGGGAGGCCGCGCCGCCGGACGCGCCCTATCTCCCCGCTGCCTTCCCGCAGGACGGCTTCATCCACACGACGCACCGTGCTGACGAGGTCGCGGCGGCGGGCAATCGCTACTACACCCACGATCCGCGCCCCTACCGCGCGCTCGTCATTGATCTCCGGCGACTGACCTGCCCGTGGCGCTACGATGGCGACGAACGCTTCCCGCATATCTACGGCCCGCTCAATCGGGACGCGGTGCTGGCAACGCCGCCCGCGCCGCGCGAGCCGGACGGTACGTTCCTGCCGCCGATATGGGCGAACCCGGTGTACGCGCCGGAGGATGTTCCCTTCACAACGCCAAAAGTCGGCGTCAACGCGGTAATCTTCGACGACGCGGGCCGCATCCTCCTGACACAGCGGGATGATAACCGCCTCTGGTGCCTGCCCGGCGGTCACGTGGACCTCGGCGAGACGATCGCGGAGGCTGTTGCCCGCGAGACATTGGAGGAGACCGGGCTGGTCGTCGTGCCGGGCCGGATCGTCGGTGTCTATTCCGAGCCACGCCTCGCGCTCCGCATCGGGTATGGGCTACGCTATCAGATGGTCCTGATCGCGGTGGAGTGCCGGGTGATCGGCGGGGTGCTGAGCCGCTCCGCTGAAACGCTGGACGAGGGCTGGTTCGACCCGGACGACCTGCCCCCGCTTGTCCCGTCGCATTACCAGCGGATCGCGGATGCCCGCGCGGGGCAGAATGCGGTGCTGCGGTAGGGTTTGGGGTGACGTGTGCTTCGTATTGGCATGAATGGCCCGGCAGTTTCCGGGGAACTGGCGGCCCGCGCCGGAAGAAATTGCCTTCGCACAGGAGGCAGGGTTCGCCGCGCTCCAGTTCCAGGGGCAGGAGCCGGGGCTGACTCCCGAACGGCTCGGTGGTTCGTTCGCGGTCGTTGCTGACGTACTCGCGGCGGCCGGGATCGAGGCGGTGATGGAGATCATTGTGCGCGTGGACCGTGATGGGCGCACTGCGTCCGGCTTGACGCCGCTCGATCTGCTGGAACGGAATCTCTCCGCGATTACCGCCCTGCCCTGCACCTACGTCCCCTAGCATCTCGTCCCGCTCGCGCCGGAGGACGATGCCACCCTGGACGCGCTCGAAGATGGCCTTCTGCCGCAGTTCGCCGCCGGTGTCGCGCAGGCGAAGGCATCTGGGTTCCGCTTCGGCTTCGAGCACAAGGAGCCGCGCATCGCCCTCTGCGCGACGCCGGAACGGTGCGCCGCGCTCCTCGATGCGGTGCCGGGCCTCGGCTTCGTCTGGGACACAAATCATACCGCGCCGGAGCATTTCGGCGGATTTCTCGCCCTGTGATGGCCCGGACAACGATGCTTCATGTCTCGGAGCGGCGCTGATTGATTCATAGCACCGCTTACAGATGGCGATGCTCGCCGCGCGCTAGCGGAAGTGCGGCATCACCTCGTCCATGAAGCGGCGGATGCCGTCCGTCTTCGGGAAATCGGCGAATCGTAGGTGGAAGTGTGAGACGCCGAGATCGGCCCACTGCTGCACCTGCTCGACGATCTGCTCCGGCGTGCCGATTAGCCCGGAGCCGCTAAAGAAGGGGCATGCCTCGGCGATCTTTCGCGCCTCCGCCTCGGTGTCGGCAATCGCCACGGCATCTACGCCGACCGTCTTCTTGATCGTGTCGAAATCCCGCCCGACTGCCGCGCAATGGCCACGTAGCACCTCCATCTTGTGCGCGTAATTCTCCCGCGTGCCACCGCCGTTCCACCAATCGGCGTGTTTGGCGACGACCCGCAGCGTCAACTGCTCGCCACTACCACCAATCAGAATCGGCGGGATGGGATCTGGCTTCGGGTCCAGGTAGGCATGGTGAATCTGATAATACGTACCTTCGTAGGTGACGTCGTCCTCATTCCACAACCGTTTGGCGATCTCGACCGTCTCCTCCAATTGCGCGATGCGCACGGCGGGGCGCGGGAACTCCCAGTTGTAGGAGCGGTATTCCTCTTCCTTCCAGCCTGCGCCGATGCCAAAGACAAATTTACCCGGCAGGAAGGCGCAGAAGTTCGCGACCATCTTCGCCAGCAACGCCGGATTCCGGTTCGACTGGCAGAGGACAATCGGCCCCCATGTCAGTTCCGGATAGCGCGCGGCGAGGAAGCTGATCGTCGTCATGCACTCGATAGTCGGCGTCTCCGGGGATTGCCATGCTGCCCACGGAATGACGTGATCGGCGACCCACGCGGCGTCGAACCGCCCGTGGATCAGATCGAGCGTCTCGGTCATCTGCCGCAGGAAGGTCGCGCTGTCGCTCCCATCCGTCGGGAAATCCGGCGCCCGCCAGCCAAACTCAACCCGCTCTGTCATACATCACCCTCCTCGGTAACGAAAACACAAGCACAGAGGACGCAGAGAAATCGGCTTCACCCCCGCAGGAGGCGGAGGCGCTGGATGAGGGCGCGGGTGTTGACGTGGCATTCGTCGAGGACGCGGCTGGGGATGCCCTCGGAGTCGCTGAGGAGGCCGATGGCGAGGTCCGGCGCTTCGACGCGCGTTTCCAGTCCGTCGGCGATCTCTGCCCCCTCCGCGGTATCTTCGAGCAGCGCGATCAACCGTGGGCTGACGGTCATCTCCTTCGGGGCGAGGAAGGGTGGATCGTGCGGGATGATGAACTCGACGCGGCTGCGCGCTTGCTCTGCCGTCGCGCCCGCCTCGCGGAATACCTCCCCGGTCGGGCCGTCACTGGCGATCAGGGCGATCAGCAAATGCTCGCCGCTAATGAAGCGGTGGCCGAGGCGCGCCGTCTCCGCCGCCGCCCCGCGCAAGAGCGCCATCGTCTCCTCAGAGAATCGCTCATCCGCGAGGAACGACGCGAGCGGACGCGGCTTCGGCAGTGACGATGTCATCAATCGGTACCTCCATCAGGGGAAAATCGAAACCGCGTGAACCGCAGAGGACGCAGAGGAGCACGGAGAAGAAGGGTAAATGGAACGAAGTTGCTGGAAAATTATCTTCCATACCGTATCTTCATAATCACTCTCTTTTCCCTCCCTGTGTCCTCTGCGTCTCTGCGGTTCACGCGGTTCACGCGGTTTCCGTCGGCCCGGTGAGGGTTGCCTGCGCATGAGTGAGCCAGCGCAAGTTCGCTTCCACGTCCTCGATCGCCGCGTGCATCATCAATCGTCCGGTGCGGTCTTCGGGCGGCAGGGCGGCGACCTGGGCGGTCAGTTGGTCGCGGTCGCGCTCGTAGATGCGCCGTTGCGCCGCGAGAAAGCGGGCGAGCGCCTCCGGTTGATCCTGCTCGACAAGAAAGACGAGTTTCAGCAGGGCTTCGTCTTTCGTTGGACGCTCCGCCGGAACAGGCTTGCCGATCCACTGGGCGAGCGCGGCCTGCCCCGCCGGGGTGAGCGCGTATTCCTTACGGTCCGGGAGATTATGCTGCGGGACGATCTCGGTCAGAATCACGAGGCCATCCCGCTCCAGAGCGCGGAAAGCCTGGTAGACGTGACCGGGATTGATGTCCCACAGGCCATCGGTCATCTCACCCAGCGCGCGGCGAATGTCGTAGCCGTGGCGGATGCCGCGTGCGAGACACCAGAGAATTGCATAGCGAAGGGGCATCGTGCATACCTCGTATCACCGTAGATCATTGCAACCTACATCGCGGTGATGTAGATTGCCATGCGGTACACGGGCCAGTGTACAACGGCGTTGGCTGATGCACCATAACGGGAGGGTACCGATGATCCAGCGTTTCCGTGGTGGCGTTCCCCTCCTCTGGTTCCTTGCTCTCTTGCTCACCGCGTGCGGCGGCAGTCCGGCGACCGGCACACCCGCTCCGACCAGCGAACCCACGGTGGCGAATACCGCGCCGGTCGGGGCGACCGCAGTGTCCCTCTCCACAACTGGCACTGTCGCTGCCGTCAGCGGAACATTGACCGTCTTCGCGGCGGCCTCGCTCACGGAATCCTTCACTGAGATCAAAGGTATCTTTGAGAAGGCGAATCCCGGCGTCACTGTGCAATACAACTTTGGCGGCTCGCCGACGCTCGTCACGCAACTGACGCAAGGTGCCCCGGCGGATCTCTTCGCCTCCGCTGATCAGCCGAACATGGATAACGCCGTGAAGGGCGGGGTGATTGCGGGAACGCCGCAGATCTTCGCAAAGAATAAACTGGTCATCATCGTGCCGAAGGAGAATAACGCAGGCATCACGACGCCGAAAGACCTCGCCAAGCCGGGCATCAAATTCGACACGGCGCAGGCGAGCGTCCCCGTCGGCGCGTACACGCAGCAGGCGCTGGATAACTTCAGCAAGTTGCCGGACTACGGGCCGGACTTCAAGGCGAGTGTGCATACGAACACGGTCTCGCAGGAGGACAATGTCAAGGCGATAGTCCAGAAGGTGCAGCTCGGTGAGGCGGATGCGGGCATCGTTTACGCGACAGACGCGCAAGCGGCGAAGGACAAGCTGACGATTATCGCGATTCCGGATGCGCAGAATGTCATTGCCACGTATCCCGTCGCGCTCGTCAAGGGTGCGAAGCAGGCCGCGCTCGGTCAGAAATTCGTGGACTTCCTGCTCTCGGCAGATGGGCAGGCGATCTTGCAAAAGTACGGCTTCGCGCCCGGCATGTGAGAGAATCAGACGCTGAAGACAGGTGGAGCAGGCTTGAGCCTGCAATCCAAAGGGCATCTGGCCACCGAGGTTGAGGAGAGCGGAATCAGCGGATGAAGGTACTCGAACAGCCAGGCGAAGTTGTCGAGCCGGAGGAACGCACGCCCCTCCCCCGGCGGCATCGCCGCGTCCGGCGCGGCGCCTCAGTGCAGTTCGCGCTCCTCGCCGTATGCTCTATCGCGTTCGTGGTCTTCCTGCTGCTGCCGCTCTATGCGATCTTCTGGCAGTCATTACCGCATGGCGCGCTCTTCGCCGCGCTTCGCCTCCCGCTCGTGCGGGACGCGCTCCGCCTCAGCCTCGTCACGACCGCCATCGCGCTCGGCATCACCGTTCTGCTCGGCACTCCTGTTGCCTATCTGCTGGCGCGTCATCGCTTTCCCGGACACGGCTTGCTCGATTCGATTATTGATCTGCCGATGGTGCTGCCGCCCTCGGTGGCGGGGCTTGGCCTGCTGATCGCCTTCGGGCGGCGGGGGCTGCTCGGCGGCCCGCTGGAGGCGCTCGGCATCACGATCCCCTTCACGACCGTTGCGGTCATCATGGCGCAATGCTTCGTCGCCGCGCCGTTCTACATCAAGGCGGCGAAGGCGGGCTTCGCGGGGGTGGATCGGGAGTTGGAGATGGTCGCGGCGACGTTCGGCAGTTCAGGGTGGCACACCTTCACGCGGATCACCGTGCCACTCGCTTTCCCGTCGCTGATGGGCGGGGCGGTGATGATGTGGTCCCGCGCATTGGGGGAGTTCGGGGCGACGATCTTCTTCGCGGGGAACCGCCAGGGCATTACCCAGACGATCCCGCTCGCCATCTTTCAGGAGGAGCAGGCGTCGCACTTCGATACGGCGCTCGCGATGTCCGCCGTGCTCGTCTGCGCCTCGTTCATCATCCTCGTCACCGTCAAGTGGCTCACCGCCCGCCTGCTCATCAACGATGATGACACCCTGCGGCCCATCGCGCGGCGATAAAGAGCGATGGGCGCTCTTTATCGCGCGAGAATGCCGTTCATCAAGACCTGCTGCCGGTTCGAGATCAGTTCATCCAAATCCGCGCCGGTCAGCCGCATGCAATTGCGGGCGATGGAGACGAGGCTCGCTTCCGTCAGGTAGAGCGCCAATCCCTCCGGGGCATTCTCGGTGCGGATGCTGCCTGCTGCCTGCCCCGCCGCGATGATCTCCGCGACGAGCGGGAGATAGGAGAGGCTGCGCTGCGCCGCGTCCGCGCGATTCTGCTCGTGGTGCAGCAGTTCGCGGGCGGTGATGCAGAGGAAGGTCGGCCACTGGATCGCCGCGTCCTTCGGGACATCGAGCGCCTGCCAGAGCAGCTTCGTCGGGTCCGTGCCGCTCTCCAACCCAGCGCGGATCGCCGCCAGCCGGTCGGACATATGGGCATCCATAAATTCGAGGATCATCAGCTCCTTGTAGGGGAAATAGTTGAAGACTGTGCCACGTGAAACGTCGCAGACGGCGGCGATATCCTCCAGCGTCACCGCGTCGAACCCTCGCGCGGAGAAGAGTTCGATGGCGGTATTGATGATCAGGCGACGCGTCTTGCGCTTCTTCCGCTCGCGTAGTGGGAGCGCGGCCTCGTCGGGTGAAATGGCTGTCAGTGTTTGCATGATCGGTCACCTCCCTTTCAGGTTCAATCATATCATATCAGTGTAGCAGAAGAAAGTGAGTACCGGCAAACGTGGGCTGTACGGAAAGATATGGGAAGTCCGAAGTTCGAGATTCGAGGTTTGAGAAATCTCACTCCGAACCTCGATCTTCGAACTTCACCGGATATGATATAAACAATCGGAAGAAGGACCACTTGCGAGGTCTGTCGTGAGGGAGAGAACGGGCGCATGATGTACTTCAAGCTCAATGATTATGTGACGACTACCCGCGAATACCCCTACCATCACGTCTTCGGGCATATCCCGCAGGGGACGCAGTTTAC
>JAICJW010000234.1 GCA_025928215.1 Chloroflexia bacterium
CTCGTTTGTCTACGTGCCGAAGGGCGTCAAGGTTGATCTGCCCTTGCAGGCATACTTCCGCATCAACGCGGAGAACTCCGGCCAGTTCGAGCGCACGCTGATCATCGCGGACGAGGGCTCGCAGGTCCACTATGTGGAGGGCTGCACGGCGCCCGTCTACGCGACCGAATCGCTGCATAGCGCCGTGGTGGAGATCATCGTCAAGAAGGGCGCGCGCGTCCGCTACACGACGATTCAGAACTGGTCCTACAACGTCTACAACCTCGTCACCAAGCGCGCCGTCGCCTATCAGGACGCCGTGATGGAGTGGGTGGACGGCAACCTCGGCTCGAAACTGACGATGAAGTACCCCGCCATCTACCTGATGGAGCCGGGCGCGCACGGGGACATCCTCTCCGTCGCCTTCGCGGGCAAGGGGCAGCATCAGGACGCGGGCGGCAAGGTCGTCCATGTCGCGCCGAACACGTCGAGCACGATCCTCTCGAAGTCCATCTCCAAGGACGGCGGGCGGGCATCGTATCGCGGCCTGCTCAAGGTCTATCCCGGCGCGGAGAATGCCAAGAGCAATGTCCGCTGCGACGCCCTCTTGATGGACGAAGAGAGTCGGACGGATACCTACCCCTACATCGAGATCGAGGAGGAGAAGGTCAACATCGGCCACGAGGCGACCGTCTCGAAGGTCGGTGACGAGCAGATCTTCTATCTGAAGAGCCGCGGCATCTCCGAGGACGAGGCGATCGCGATGATCGTCAATGGCTTCATCGAGCCGATCGTCAAGGAACTGCCGATGGAGTACGCGCTCGAACTGAACCGCCTCATCCAGTTGCAACTGGAAGGCTCGGTCGGCTAATTTCGCCCTGCAAGCAGGGGTGCGGGCGATCCTTTGTGGTCGCCCGTGCGCGTGAACGGGACAGCGCGATGATTACAAAGCAAGCGATGACAGCGGAGCAATTCTGGGAAATGCCCGAAGTCCCCGGCAAGCGTTTCGAGTTGGTAGACGGAGAGTTGATCGAGGTGCCCGCCGCTGGTGCGCTGCATAATCTCATCGTGGCCATCCTGAACAACCTGCTCTACACATTCGTCTCTGGCCGAAATCTCGGGCTTGTCTACGGCGACAACACGAGTTACCTCCTTCGCCACAACCCGGATCGTATGCGCATCCCCGATCTATCGTTTGTCGCTTGGGCGCGTGTCCCGGCCGATGGCTTGCCTGGCGGTTTCTGGCCGATCCCACCGGACTTCGCCGTCAAAGTCGTTTCTCCTACTGATCGCGTCGAGGATGTGCGATGCAAAGTAGATGAATATCTGGAATCCGGTGTCCGTCTCGTGTGGGTGCTTTGGCCGGATGATCGCACAGTACAGGTGCATATCAGGGAAATGCCAAGCCGTACACTTGGCGCAGAAGATGAATTGGACGGCGGCGACGTGCTGCCGGGATTCAGGGTGCGCGTCGGCGACCTTTTCAACATTCCTACGCGACCATAAGCGCTTCGCATATGAAATACGACATTTGAGGAGGAGTGGCAGTTGGCAACAGTGATGAATGAGACGATGCAAGGCTTCAGCCGCGCGGCGGTTGAGGCGCTATCGGCGGCGCGGCAGGAACCGGGCTGGGTGCTACAGAAGCGGCTCGAAGCCTGGGAGGCGTATGAGCGCATCCCGATGCCGACGCTGCGCGATGAGGAGTGGCGGCGCACCGATCTCAAGGGACTGAAGATGGATGCCGTGCTCCCCTATGGCCCGGTGCTCGATGAGCAGGGCATTCCGGCGGAGATCGCCGATGTGCTCGAAAACGCCGAGGAGCGCGGCGGCCTCTTCATCCAGCATGACGCGAGTACGATCCATTCCGAGGTCGCGGAGCAGTTGCGCGCGCAGGGCGTCATTCTCACCGATCTCGCCACGGCGATGCGCGAGCACGAAGACCTCGTGCGGCCGCACTTCATGACTGAGGCTGTCCCGGCGAATACGAGCAAGTTCACCGCCCTGCATGGCGCGTTCTGGAGCGGCGGGACGTTCGTCTATGTGCCGAAGGGCGTGACAGTGGATTTGCCGATTCACTCCGTCTACTGGGCGACGGCGCCTCACCTCGGCGCCTTCCCGCATACGCTGGTGATCGTGGATGCCGGGGCGTCGCTCAATCTCGTGGATGAATACGCCTCCGCACAGAGCGACACACAGGGCTTCGCCGCCACGGTGGTCGAACTGATCGTGCGGGACGGCGCGCACCTCGAATACGCGAACTTGCAGCGCTGGAACCGGACGACCTACTCCTTCCACACGCAGCGGCTCGTGCAGGAGCGCGACAGCACCGCACGGACAATCAATGTCGGCCTCGGCGGGCAACTCTCGAAGTACAACATTGATACCGTCTTGCAGGGCGAGGGGACGTACGCGCGCATCCTCAACCTGACCTTCGCGGACAAGAAGCAAATCTTCTCGTACGAGACATTGCAGGATCATGTCAAAGGGAACAGCGTCTCCGACCTGCTCTTCAAGTTCGGCCTGCGGGACACGGCGCGCACCGTCTACAGCGGCCTGATTCATGTCCGCCCGCACGCGCAGAAGTCCAATGCTTACCAGCGCAACGGCAATCTGCTCCTCTCCGACCGCGCCCGTGCCGATTCGATCCCGAAACTGGAGATCGAGGCGAACGATGTTCGCTGCACGCACGGCGCGACGCTCGGCCAGGTGGACGAAAATCAGGTCTTCTACCTGATGGCGCGCGGACTGCCCCGCCAGGACACGGAGCGCCTGATCGCCGAAGGCGTCTTCGCCCAGGTCGAGGACGAGATTCAGATGCCCGCCCTCGCCGCCCGCCTGCGCACCGCCATCGACAAAAAACTCGCCGGTACGGGATACTGACAAACCGGGGAGAAGCGCAGAGGCGCAGAGGACGCAGAGAGCACAGAGAAGAAAGAGGATTTGATTGGTTTTCATTCCTCTTTTCGATTCTCCTCTGCGATCTCTCCGTCCTCTGCGGTTCATTTATTTTCGATCAGGGGGGCAATGTGGCTGAGTATGTGACGGTGGCGCAGGTGGGGGAGATTGCCGAGGGGGGCCGCAAGGTCATCGCGGTGGGCGAGACATATGTGTTAGTGGTCAACATCGGCGGCGAGTACTTTGCCATCGAGGATGTATGCACGCACGACGGCAATGAACTCTCGGACGGCCTGATCGAGGATCACACGATCGAATGTTCCCGCCACGGCGCGATCTTCGATTTCCGCACCGGACGCGGCACCTTCCCCGCCGTTGTGCCCGTCGCGACCTATCCCGTGCGAATCGCGGACGGCGACGTGCAGATCGAAGTGGACGACGAGAGATGAGGGGTGCGGCATGTCGCGGCAGAAGATCGTTTCGGTGGCCTCCGGCATCGTGATACACTCCCGGCATCAACTGTCCTGCCATGCGACCACATGCGAAGGAGAAGCCGTTGCAAACGAAGATGCGTGTAGCGCCCGAGGCGACATCAGTAGGTGCGGCGCTTGCCCAGGGCGCGACGCTCCCGGCCACGTGGTATACCGATCCCGCCATCTTCGCGATCGAGCAGGAACGCATTTTCCGCCGCTGCTGGCAATACGTCGGGTTGCTGGAGCAGGTTCCCCGCCCCGGTGATTATTTCACCTGCTACGCGGGCATGGCGCCCTTGATCGTCGCGCGCGATGACGCGGGGGTGCTGCGGGCCTTCGTCAATGTCTGCCGCCATCGTGGGCATCAAGTGGCGACAGCGGAAAACGGGCACTGCTCGGTTTTTCAATGCCCATATCATGCCTGGTCCTACAATCTCGACGGCACTCTGCGTGGCGCGCCGGGGATGCGCGACGAGCCGGGCTTCGACCGCGATCAGTTTCCGCTCATCCAGGCACAGGTGGACACCTGGGGGCCATTCGTCTTCGTCAACCTCGACCCCGCCGCCCCCCCGCTCTCGACGGTGCTCGGCGAGTTGCCGGAGTTCGTCGCACGGACCGGGGTACCGCTCAGGGAGATTAAGCGCCGCGCGCGGCGCGAGTACATCATCGAGGCGAACTGGAAAGTCGTCGTTGATAACTATCTGGAGTGCTATCACTGCCCGGTAGCGCACCCCGGCTTCACCCAGTTGATTGACCTCAACAACTACACGATCCGGGAATACGAATACTTCTCGACCCAGACCGGCCCGCAGAAAGACTCTGCAGGGCTGTACGACGCCAGCGGCGGCGTAACAGACGGCTTCTATGCCTTCCTCTGGCCGAATTTCACCGTCAATATCTATCCTGGCCCCGGCAATGTCTCGCTCAACCTCTTCCTCCCGCTCGGGCCGGGCCGGACGCGCGCGATCTATGAGTACTGCTTCGTGGACGCGGTCGGCGAGCAGGAGGAGCGCGACTTTGTTGACTTCGTCCAGCAGGTGCAGATGGAGGACATCAGCCTCTGCGAGTCCGTGCAGCGCGGCCTGAGCACCGGCTACTTCCAGCAAGGCAAATTGATGCTCCGCCAGGAGCGCGCCTTGCAGCACTTCCAACGCCTCTCGTACCAATTCCTCGGCGATAATCCGGCGTGAAACCGGGGAGAAGGGCAGAGAACACGGAGACCACAGAGAAGGAAAAGATCTCCCTCTTGTCTCTCTGTGGTCTCCGCGTCCTCTGTGTTTCTCCCCGGTTCGATCAGAACCCCGCTGCCTTGTCGCAGATGTTGGTGAGTGGCTCGTCCGCGATGAAGCGGCGCAGGTTCTCGCGCGCGATTGCCAGTGTGCGCTCCTGTGTCTGCTTGGAGGCGGCGGAGCAGTGCGGCGTGATGATGAGGTTCGGGGCGTCCCAGAGCGGATCGTCCGGAGGCAACGGTTCCGTGTATTGCACATCCAGGCCCGCGCCTGCGAGCCGCCCCTCCTTGAGGGAGGCGATCAGCGCCGCCTCGTCAATGATCTTGCCGCGCGAGATGACGATCAGGTAGGCATCTCGCTTGATGAGATTGATGCGGCGTGCATCCATCAATCCGCGCGTCAGGTGTGTCTGCGGCGTGGCGACGACGACGACATCGGCGATGCCGAGCGCCTCATCGAGCCGTTCGAGCGGCCAGACCGCCTCGACGCCCGATGGCGGCTCGACGGGCTGCATATCCACGCCGATCACGCGCATCTCAAAGGCCGCGCCGCGCCGCGCAATCGTGCTGCCGATGGTGCCCATGCCGAGGACGACCATCGTGTGGCCGGTCAGTTCACGCATCCCGCCCCGGCTCGCCTCCCATTTGTGCTGGCGCTGGTTCTCCATCAGCGGCACGAGCTGACGCGTCAGGCTGAGCAGCATCGCGAAGGCATGCTCGGCGATGCAGCGGCCATGCGCGCCACGCATATTCGTGACGGTGACATCGCTATCCACGAGGTCGCGGATCGCCGCCATCGTCTCGATCCCCGCGCCGCTGGAATGCACCCACCGGAGCGACGGCCCCGCCGCCTCGAAACTCTCCGCGCCGATGCGGCCAAGGAAGGCATCGGCATCGCGCATCGCCGCCTTCTCTTCGTCTTTGCTCTTCGGCGTGACGAACTCGACCTCTGGGAACTCCGCCACGAGCGGATCAAACATCCGGTTTGGTCGCTCCGCGCCAATGACAATCTTCACGCTGACCCCTCCTCTACTGCGTTCCCTGCACATCCGACGGTGGGCAAACGCGCCCGGAACGGAACGATGACCGATGCGTGTGGCCATCATCATGCCAGCGATTGCCCCGCATATGCAACGCCCGACCGCCATCATATCGTGGCGGATTTCACTCGGCGGCTCCCCGATTGCATCATCGAAAGGCGCGTGCCACAATCCCATTATCAGGATCGCCTGCATGAAAGGGGACGCCCATGAAACCACACGTGGAGCAGGTGCGCGGCGAGCCGCGCTGGCAGACGCCCGGCCCGCAACCGAACGGCCTGCAGGCGACCGATGCCGGCCTCTGGGTGATAGATCAGGAGAATCTCGATGTCTATCTGCTCGACTGGGAGGATGGACATACGCTCCGGCAGTTCCCGACCGCGACGCATCATTCGAGCGGCATCACCTTCGATGGTGTGGCGATTTGGGTCGCCTCCACCTTCACACCGATTGAACTCTTCCGCTACGCACTCGATGGCGCGGAACTGATGCGCCTACCGACACCAGGCGCGGGCAAAAGTGGCGCGCATGGGTTGGAGTGGATTGACGGATCACTCTGGGTGACGGTGCCGCCCGCCGCGACGACCTACCAACTCGATCCGGCGAGCGGCGCGATCCTGCGGCAATTCCCCGCGCCGGGCAACCGACCGCACGGACTGGCGTGGGATGGCGACCTGCTCTGGATCGCAGAGACGACGGATCGCACGATCACCGGCTACACGCTGGACGGTGAAGTTCATCGCATCCTGGCAATGGAACCCGGCCCCGACGAAGGCGCGAACCCGCACGGCCTCACCTATCACGATGGCCTGCTCTGGTACTGCGATGCCGAGACGCGCCTCGTCGGCACGATTGCGCTGTAGCCGAAAGTCCGATGGAGCGGCGGTGTTCACGGTGTCAGCAAGTCATGTGACGTGCCAAGAATGCAGCCGGTGAAGTGCAGGTTTCCTTGAGGATCCCGCGTCATTCCCGTGCATCTATCGTTGATCGGCGCCCCAGGAGAGATCACCGTCGCCCCCGTCGTCGCATCGCGTACAATTGGTACCGCTCCCCCAGCCTCTTCAATCGTACATTGCCCACCTTGATTCATGAGATTGTATGTCACTGCGGCGAAACTCGGCGTTTCGGCACTCGTACGGATGATGCCGAGGCGATCACCAATCGCACAGGTTTGGTAGGCCTTCCAAAAGCAGTCCTCGACGGTGATCGTCGCGTCAGGGTTCACTATCACCCCATCACGTATCTCTACGGTGCCGCATGTGACACCGAAAGGGGTGGGAATCAGGGTAGGTGTCATGGGGGGAATAGAGGTAGGTGTGAACTGAGGTGTCGGAAGCGATTGGGATGTCGCAACGGGAATGGGCGTCTGGAGGACAGGAGAGACCGCTGGCGAAGATGGAGGAGGCGTCGGTTTCATACCACAAGCGGCGAGGGCAAGCGCCACAATCACCGGCATTGCACTAATGAGCAGCCAGTGCCCGACCGCCATACTCCTTCGTGGTATGGAGCGATGTGCGGGCATCGCGCGACGACTCCTCATACACCGATTATCCTTTACGCAATAACCGCGAGTTGATTGCCAGTATGTGCATCGAA
>JAICJW010000228.1 GCA_025928215.1 Chloroflexia bacterium
AGGGGCCAGCTCCTCCGTCACGAACGGGCTGCTCGTCGTTGAATTGATGACCGGGCGCGTCCAGATTGGCGATGATCCGTCGCAAATTGAACCGCGCGACCCCGCGAACATTAATGCCGTCGGTGATGGCGACGATCCGAACGCGCCGACCTACCAGACGCTCGCGAAGCTCCGCGATCTTCCGGCCCGCGCGATCGGCGCGACGATCAAGGAGCAGGTTGACCGCACCGGAAGCGTCAGCACGGGTGGCGCGGATGGCGTCACAACCGCACTCCTCGTGCCGGAAACGCGGCACGCCGTGGCGTCCGTCTTCTGGGCATTCATGAACAGCACCGGGCCGGTCAGCGACGGCACGGGTACGACAACCAGCGAGATGCTCTTCGCCAATCCGTTTTACGCCACCGGGTTGCCCGTCACAGAGGCGTACTGGGCGACGGTGCGGGTCGCGGGGACGGCGCGGCAGGTGCTGATGCAGGCATTCGAGCGGCGGGTGCTCACCTACACGCCCGGCAATCCCGCCGGGTTCACGGTCGAGGCGGGCAATGTCGGCACGCAGTACCTCCAATGGCGCTATCCGTCGAAGCAATCCACAATCGGAGACTCGTCCGCTCCCATTGGCCCGATCCAGCCGGTGAATGTGCTGAGTGGGAAGTACAATCTCACGCCCGTCGATGTCCCTGACCGCTTCCAATTCCAACTCGACGGCGAGGCGCCGAACAGTCTGGTTGCGCAGAATGACCCGGACCCGAATTATGGCACCGATCTCAAACTGTGGCAGCGATTGACGGGGTACCGGCGCGTCTTCGTGCGTGGCGAAGCGAGCGGCCAGTTCTCCGCGATCCAATCCTTCATTTCCGTCTTCCGCACGCCGGATGGCGCGCTGGCGGCGCTCAATTTCGGCCACGATCGCGCCCGCACTCTCCCAAATGCCACCGTGACGGACGGCGTTCTCGGCGCGAACTCATATCTGCTCACCGACCGGTCGAATGCAGCAGTCACGCGCTACTCGCTCGTCTGGCAGCAGGGCAATGTCCTCGCGAATATAGACCTCAGCGCCCCCCTGCATGATGGCCTCACGCCCGCCGACGTGCAAGAACTCGCCGGTAAAATGTCGCGCCGCCTCGCGGCGGACATCGCTGCCTGACCGATGCGTAGTCACGGCGGTTCCCGGCGCCGGTTGTATGCCTGTATCGCGATTGTCTGCGTGGCGCTGATGGTGGTCATCCCATTCTCCGCGCCGCGCCGCGCCGCCGCGCCGGTGCTTTTCGCGTCGCCCGCGTTCGGCGCGGCCTGGTCGCCGGTGGACGAGCCGGTCGCGTCGGGCGCGGTGCAGCGGCCCTATCTGTGGGGCGCGGGGCCGAGCAGCGCGGGCCTCTCCGAGCCGTATCGCGACGCTCCCGGCGGCACGCGCCTCGTTCAGTATTTCGATAAGGCGCGCATGGAGCTGACCGATCCGGCGCTCGGCACGGTGACGACCGGACTATTGACGCGCGAACTCGTCACGGGGCGGATTCAGGTCGGGGATAGCCCGGCGAGCATCGAGGTGCGCGGGCGCGGCAGCACGACGCCCATCGTCGGTGACGCGACGAACCCCTCACCGACCTACCACCAGCTGCGCGACCGGATTGATCGCCCGCAGCCTGATGCGACCGGCCAGTTCGTCACCGATACGCTCCTGCTGCCGCCCGACGCAAGCGCCGATAGCACGCTCATCGTTCAATCGGGCGGCATGGCGCGGGCGGCGGACGACCCGAACGCCCTCCTTTCGCATTTCGTGCCGGAGACCGGGCAGACCATCCCGCAGGCATTCTGGTCCTTCATGACGGCAGGGGGCATGGCGCTCGACGGCGGCGCGCTCGTGGATCGCACACCCCTCTACGATTGGATTCCGGTCGTTGGCCTGCCGATCTCGCCCGCCTGGTGGGTGACGGCCCGCGTCGGCGGCGCGCCAACGGCGGTGATGCTCCAACTCTACGAACGCCGCGTGCTCACCTACACGCCGACGAACCCGACCGGCTTCCAGGTCGAGATGGGCAATATCGGCCAGCATTATTATCGCTACCGATACCTCAGCGCTGATGCGCCGCTGATCCCTGCCACCGTCGCGCCCGGCGCACCCGCTTCCGGCAAAGTGCCGAAGCCAACGGCCACCCGCCGCGCGACGACCGCACCCGTCAGTACCGGCGCGGGGCCGGTGCATATTGTGGATCTCGTTGCCCGCCCGCCGGACGGCGCGGCGGACATCAACGGCGAGACCGTGACGATCCGCAATGATGGTCTCGCGACCGTGGACATCACCCGCTGGACACTCGCGGACCCGAGCGGGATCAATCTTTTCACCTTCCCCTCGCTCACCTTGCCACCGGGCGGAGTGGTCGTCGTCCATTCCGGCCAGGGCAGCCCGACCGCGACCGATCTCTACTTCGGGAAGAAAAAAGCGATCTGGAAGGATACCGGCGACACCGCGACCTTGCGCGACGCTGCCGGGTCAGTGATTAGCACATATACATATGCGAAATAGGAATCTATTTGGCGGCAGGCTGAAGCCCGCCGCCACCGCTAATCGGCCCCTCCCGCAGTGATTGCCTGCGGTGCGGCTGGGAAGAGGGCGCGGAGTTTGCCCGGCGCATTCGTCGTAATACCGGCGATGCCGCGCCCGGCGAGGATACCGGCGCGGCGTAGGTCGTCGAGCGTCCAGACATAAACCGGGAGGCCCGCCCGCCCGGCGTGGGCGATAAAGCGCGGCGTCGCGGCGCGGTGCCAGACGTGAATGCCGACGCAGCCAAGTTCCCGCGCGGTGGCGATCGCCATATTCGTACCCTGGAGCGTGAGGAGCCAGAACGGCAACCGGGGCAGCGCCGCACGGGTCGCCGCGATGATCGTGGTATCGAAGGAACTGAGGATGATCCCCGCTGCCTGCGCGCCGATCGTCGCGTCGAGCGTATCCGGCGGGATCGGCTCCTTCAGTTCGAGGTTGATGAGCGGCAAGTGACCCCGGACGGTATCGAGCGTCTCGGCGAGCGTTGGGACGCCATGTGTGGCGAGTTGGGCGGCGGTCGCCTCCGCGATATGGATCGGATGCTCGTGTGTCCGGTGGAGCGAATCGTCATGGCTAATGACGATCACCCCATCCGCGCTCATGCGTAGATCGCACTCAAGCCCATCCGCGCCCTGCGCGATGGCGAGGCGGAAGGCAGCGAGCGTATTCTCCGGGGCATCCGCCGACGCGCCACGATGGGCAATAATCAGGGGCGCTGAAGTGCGTTGGATACGTCTCATAGCATGGAGCGTATACCACTTTCCCACCGATGTAAAGGTGGCAGCAAACGGTACTATGCCCATTTGTGTCGGTAAGTATCTCGGTGGATACCGTGCCGGTAGCGTTGAAGCGCGGTATGATGGCGCGGGCGAAGGCGCATGAAGGAGGCAGGGATGATTAGCGCGGAACCGGGGCGGTGGCCGAATGGTGCGCGGTGCGCAGTGGTGCTCTCATTCGATGTGGACGCGGAAACGCTCTGGCTGATCGCCGACCCGGCGAATGCGCACAAGCCGGGCTTACTCTCGATGGGTCACTACGGCCCGACCGTCGGCGTGCCGCTGATCCTCGATCTGCTCGCCCGCCATGACCTGCCCGCCTCGTTTTTCGTGCCGGGCTGGACGGTGGAGCACTACCCGGAGACGATGCGTGCCATCGTCTCCGCCGGGCATGAGATCGGGCATCACGGCTGGGTCCACGAAACGCCCTCCTCGCTGACCAAAGAGGAGGAGCGGGACGTCTTGGAACGTGGCCTCCGCGCCATCGAGCAGGTCGCAGGGGTTCACCCGGTAGGCTATCGCTCGCCGTCGTGGGAATTCAGCACGAACACCTTGAGCCTGCTCACCGAGTACGGTTTTCAGTACAGCAGCAACCTGATGGATACCTTCCTGCCGTACCGGCATCCGAACACTGAGGTGATCGAACTGCCGGTGCAGTGGATTCTCGATGACGCGCCCTTTTTCCTCTTCCGGCCGAGCGGCGCCACGCGCCCGATCCAACCCGCCGGGAATGCCTTGCAGGCATGGCAGGAAGAATTCGCGGGCATCTACGCCTATGGTGGTCTCTGCATGCTGACGATGCATCCGCAACTCTCCGGCCGGCCGGGGCGCGTGCAGATGCTGGAGCGGTTCATTGCCTACGTCCGGGCGATGCCCGAACCCGTCTGGTTCGCGACGGGCGCGCAAGTCGCGGAGCATTGGCAGACGCGCCGCGCGACCTGACGGTGGCAATCTCCTTGCATTTCGGATTTGCGGATGTGTCGCAAACCCGAAAGGATCACCAACGTGATGAGACGACAGAATGGCATGTTGATCGGCGCGGGCGCGGTATTGGGAAGCGCGGCGATGGTCGTGGGGGCGAATGCCGCACTCGCCGCCACCGCGCCAGCGCTCTGGCCCACGCTGCCCGGCGACACCAAGCGGTATTCGTGGCGCGACGGCGAGATTAGTTATGCTGTTCGAGGGTCCGGCACGCCGCTTCTCCTCCTGCACGGCATCTATGCGACCGCGTGCGGCTATGAGATGCGCCGCGTCTTCGCCCCCTTTTCGGAGCGGTATCGCGTCTATTGCCCGGACCTGATCGGCTTCGGCCTCTCAGACCGGCCAGCGATAACGTATACGCCCGCCGTCTTTATGCAGATGATCCGCGACTTCGTGCAGGATGTGATTGGTCGGTCGTGCATCGTCGTCGCGAGCAGCTTGACCGCCGCATACGTCATTCAACTCGCCTTCGATCACCCCGGCCTCTTCCGTCGCCTCGTCCTCGCCCTGCCGACCGGCCTTGGACAACTGGAAGAGCGCACGCCAAGCGCGACGAAAACGGCTGGCGCCGCGCTGTTGGCTGCCCCGGTGATCGGCGAGGCGCTCTTCAATGCGCTCGTCTCGAAACCGAGCCTGCGCTACTTTCTGGAGAAGCAGAGTTACTACGACACGAGCGCGGTGACGGACGAGATGATCGCGTACTATCACGCCGCCGGACATCAGAAGAACGCGCGCTTCGCGCCCGCCGCCTTCGTCAGCCAGCAGCTCAACTGGCCCGTGCGGCACGCCTTCGCGAACCTCACGCAGCCCGTAATGGTTGTCTGGGGCGCGAATGCGATGATCGCGCCGCTCAAGTACGCGCAGACATTCCGCCACACCAACCACTACGCCCGTCTGGAAGTCCTCGACCGGTGCGGCGCCGTCCCGCATGATGAGTGCGCGGACGAATTCCTCCGCCGCGTCCAACCGTGGCTCACGCTCCCCGATGAAGAAGCGCGCTGGTGCGAGCCGATTACGGAGAAATCTTGAACGGTGGACGAATCGCTCTCCTTTGTAGAGGGTCGTATAAGTCGAGGAGATGCGTGAGCGCAATGTATCTACTTTACTCACGAACGGCAATGAGGATGTTGCCGTGATTACGCCCGTTACCAACCTGTCCAGGCACGGTAGGAAGCGGCCACATGGTCGGCAGAAGACCCAGGCGGATATTGACGCGTTCCTCTCCGCAGCCGGTGGCTGGAAAGATTTGGTGGATATCGAACAACTCAAGCGGGATATTGCGGAGAGCCGCGCCCGTTCGAACCGCCTGCCGCTTAATCCGCGCTTCATCACGATCTGACGCTCGTGACCCGCAATGGAAGCCATTTCCAGCGCATCCCGGGGATCACGCTGTATCCGTAGTTGCACAGCCAACGTTCTCTCAGGCATGATCGCTGTCTGGGGTAATCCTCCTTTGTTATGACAGGGCGGGGGAGGCGAGCTTGATGTAGCGCTCGACGCTCATCTTGTTGCGCGAGTCGTCCGCGAGACCGAGGAGGCCAATCAGTTTCCCGGCGTCGTTTCCTTCGCGTGCGCGCTCGACGGCCCAGGTATCGCGGAGGGATTGCGGCGTTACCTTCTTCTCGATGGCTGCGGTGGCGGCGATCCGCTCGACGATCTTGTTGATGGATTGCGGCGGCAGGGCGATCAGCCGCTCCTGCGGATCGTACGCCGCGACATAGGCGGTGAAGATGTCCGCAAAGGTGGCGTCCGCCGCCAGTTTCCGTTCCTTGTTCCGATAGCGGGCCGAATCGTAATAGATATAGACGACCGGATGTTCCGGGTCGGACAAATCTACGTGCTCTTTGCGGATCGTCAGCAACTCGCCGCGCGAGAAGCCGAGCCGCAACAAGAGATGGGCGATCAGCGCGGAACGCTCGTTCTCGTCAGCGGCGGCGGCGAGGAAGCGCTCCTGCTCGTCAGCGAAAAGGGGCTGCGGCGTCTTGAGCGGGATGTGCTCGGGGTAGAACCCAGCCGCCGGGTTCTCTTTCTCGGTGATCAGTTTGCACTGGACGATCAGAAACTTGAAGAAGGTGTTGAGCGACGTGAGCCGCCGCTTCCGCGTGCTGCGCGTCGTGCTGTCGCCGAGAAAAGCGGCGATATCCCGCGCGCTGATCTGCGGTACCGGCTTCGGCCCGATCCGCTCCTCGAAAAGCGCGAGGTCGTACGAATACGATTCGATCGTGTTCTTCGGATGGCCGGATTGCTCGAGATAGCGACGGAACCAGTACCGCGCGAGCGTCAGCGTCGCGTCCGCCGTCAGCTCGCGCATCAGCGCGACACCGGGTGTCAGTTTGCCGTTGGTATCCACCGTGAACAGCGCCTGCTGCTCCGGCTGGGGCGTTGCCGGGATGTCCGCGACGGATTGCCGGCTGGTGTCAAACGCGGCCCGCCGCTCCTGCTCCGGGTTGCTGCTCATGGCGTCACCTCCTGTCCTTCCGCTCCGCACTGTCCGTACACGCGAACGCATGTCCGCATCTTAGCATATCCCACAACATTCTGTCGAGTTGGGTCGCCGAAGCCGCAGTGTAGCCGCGCTCTTGCAGCCCTCTCTTTCCGTATGAGGCGGAAGAAAGGGGTGGAAACAGGTATTTCTCGCTTGCGAGACGATAGGCACTACGGTAGTGTGTGGTTCACACATGATAGTGGTATGGCACGGATTTCTGACCGCGCGGGGGGCGACGTGAGGCCGGTACAGACGCGATGAGCGACACGCCACGTCTCATTCTCGAACGCTATCAACTCGGCGATGTGATCGGCAAGGGCGCGTTTGGCGTCGTCTGTCGGGCATTCGATACGCGGTTGAAGCGCCCGGTAGCGATCAAATCGCTCAAACGCAGCATGGCGGATACGGATCCGGGGCATTTTCGCTGCTGGAAGATCGTTTCACCCGTGAGGCGGAAGCAGGCTCGCGCACGGGCAGCCACCCAAATCTCGTGACGGTCTTCGACCTCGCCATTGATGCCGACGGGACACGCTATCTCGTGCTGGAATACGTCGCGGGCGGGACGCTGGGCGAGAAGCTAATAACGAATGGTGCGCTCAACCTTACAGATATGTTGCGCCTCACCGCCGACATCGCGCG
>JAICJW010000106.1 GCA_025928215.1 Chloroflexia bacterium
CATGCGGCGGGTACTCTCGCAGTAGGGGACGGAGACTGCGTTCCCGCACCTTGAACACTCAGGGCGATGAAGAGAATCGAAACGAGCAGCGTCACGCCGCCGCTAAGGAGGACGATCTTTTTGCGCATTGTCGCTTGCTCCTCCCTCGAATACAAAACCAATAGGGTACACCAAGACTGCAATTTCTTCCTTGAGAGGCGATAACTTGATGCTAGAACATTTAGAGGGAATGGTCAACATGTGATGCTGACATCTAGGGCAACAATAGTTCTGCCTGAGCCGCAGGAATAAATTGCGCGATTAACGAGTTACGAAAGAGTATCGGTGACACTATCGGCCGGTCATCACCGCTGCCTATCGCGACGATAGGGAAAGACATATCCACCAACGGTGTTGGCAGGATTGCCCGGTCCGATTCGGATCGGCCTGTTGACGAAGGGGAAAATCGTAGTATACTGCATGTTTGCGGATGCCTGCGGCGGTGCGATCGGCGTCAGACATAAGGTCGAGGTAGATTGCCACATCGAACGATTCGAGATGAACGATATTGGGTGGGGGAAACCTCGCCCTTCTGGTGTCTCTCCACTTCCGTTCTCGTTGCCCACCAGCATACGGCAACCGGCTGTCGGACGCAACTCCGTCAGGCCGGGGTAAGCCCGCCTGTGAAGCGGTAACGTCATCGCCGTGTCCGCTCCGGCGGGCCGCACGACATTTCATGCGGCACGACCGCGATTCTGAGGCTGTTTTGGGTCTGTAGTGTTTCAAGGGGGAAAGACGTATGGTGATTGAAGTTCAAACTTCCCCGCAGAGTGTGATCCCGTTCCCGGCTCGCCGCTCGTTCGGCAAGATTCCGGCGGTATTGGAGATGCCGCACCTCGTCCAAATTCAACTCGATTCTTTCCGCTGGTTTCTTGAGGAAGGGATGAAGGAACTCCTCGCGGAGATTTCACCGATCACTGATTTCACCGGCAAGAGCATGGAACTCTCGTTTCTCGACTTCGAGTTTGGCGAGGCCCGTTATTCCGAGGGCGAATGCCGCGAGCGGGACATGACCTATTCCGTCCCGCTACGCGTCAAGACGCGCTTGCTCATCAAGGAGACGGGCGAAATCAAGGACTCCGAGATTTTCATGGGCGACTTCCCGATGATGACGCGCGACGGCACGTTCATCATCAATGGCGCGGAGCGCGTCGTCGTCTCGCAGTTGGTCCGCTCACCGGGCATTTACTTCACCGCGACGGAGGACCCCTCGACCGGTCGCCATCTCTTCGCGGCGAAACTGATCCCCAACCGGGGCGCGTGGCTGGAGTTCGAGACGTCCAACCGGGACATTCTCTCCGTCAAGGTAGATCGCAAGCGGCGTATGCCGGTGACGATCCTGCTCCGCGCGCTCGGCTACGGCACGGACGAGCAACTGCTCGATCTCTTCAAGGAGATTGATACCGACGAGCATCATCGCTACATCGCCGCGACGCTCGACAAGGAGCCGATGAAGGGAACGACGGACGAGAAGAAGGGGCGCGACGAGGCGCTCCTCGAACTCTACAAGCGTATCCGCCCTGGCGATCCACCGACGCGCGAGAACGCCGAGAACCTGCTCAAGAACCTCTTCTTCTATGCGCGCCGCTACGACCTCGCGAAGGTCGGCCGGTACAAGTTGAACAAGCGGCTCAGTGAGGACCCGGCGAACGAGACGCGCGTCCTGACGCACGAGGACATCATCAAGATCGTCTCGACGATGATTAAGTTGAACAATGGCGAGGGCGAACCGGACGACATTGATCATCTCGGCAACCGCCGCATCCGCGCGGTCGGCGAGTTGATCCAGATGCAGGTCCGCGCCGGCCTCGCGCGCATGGAGCGCGTCGTCAAGGAGCGCATGACGATCCAGGACCCGGAGACGGCGACGGCGAACGCGCTGATCAACATCCGCCCGGTGATGGCGTCTGTCCGCGAGTTCTTCGGCGGGTCGCAACTCTCGCAGTTCATGGATCAGACGAACCCGCTCGCCGAACTGACGAACAAGCGGCGCCTCTCGGCCCTTGGCCCCGGCGGCCTCTCGCGCGACCGTGCCGGGTTCGATGTGCGCGACGTGCATCACTCCCACTATGGCCGCATCTGCCCGATTGAGACGCCGGAAGGCCCGAACATCGGTTTGATCGGCTCGCTGGCGACGTATGGCCGCATCAACCAGTACGGCTTCATCGAGACGCCGTACCGCCGCGTGCTCCGTCTGCTCGACATGCAGCGCGATGCCGACCGCCTCATCGGTCAGACGCTGGCGGAACGCGTCGTGGACCCGACGACGAGCAAGGAGATCGCCGCGTCCGGCGCTGTCGTGGACAAGAAACTCGCGGAGAAGATCGCGAAGGCGGGTCTGCGGACGGTGCGGATCAAGCCCATCGTCACGGACGAGATCGAATACCTCTCCGCCGATGTGGAGGAGGATTTCACGATCGCGCAGGCGAACGCGATCCTCAATGAGAGCAATCACTTCGTGGATGACCGCGTCTCGGCGCGGCACGGCTCGCGCATTATGGTCGAGATGATTGACCGGATTGATTACATGGATGTCTCGCCGAAGCAGGTCGTCTCGGTGGCGACGGCGCTCATCCCGTTTTTGGAGCATGACGACGCGAACCGCGCCTTGATGGGCGCGAACATGCAGCGGCAGGCCGTGCCACTCCTTCGGCCGGAAGCGCCGGTCGTCGGCACGGGCATTGAGTATCAGACGGCGCGGGACAGCGGCCAGGTCGTCGTGGCGCGTGAGAACGGCGTCGTGACGAGCGTGGACGGTCGGCGCATCGTCACGCGGGACAATGAAGGCGTGGAGCACATCTACCCGCTGCACAAGTTCCGCCGCTCGAACCAGGATACCTGCATCAATCAGCGGCCCATCGTCCATCTGGGCGACATGGTCACCGCGAATCAGACCATCGCCGATTCGTCCTCCACGGAGCAAGGTGAACTCGCCCTCGGTCAGAACGTGCTCGTCGCGTTCATGCCGTGGGAAGGCGGCAACTTCGAGGACGCGATTCTCGTCTCTCAGCGGCTCGTGCAGGAGGACTACTTCACCTCCATCCATATCGAGAAGTACGAGTGCGAGGCGCGGGACACGAAACTTGGCCCGGAGGAGATCACGCGGGACATCCCGAACGTCGGTGAGGACAGCCTCGCCGATCTGGATGAGGATGGCATCATTCGCGTCGGCGCGGAAGTGCGGCCGAACGACATCCTCGTCGGCAAGGTGACGCCGCGCGGTGAGACCGACCTTTCGGCGGAGGAGCGCTTGCTCCGCGCGATCTTCGGTGAGAAGGCGCGCGATGTGAAGGATACGAGCCTGCGCGTGCCCCACGGTGCGCGCGGCACGATCATTGATGTCAAGAAATACTCGCGCGAGGCCAACGACGAGTTGCCCGCCGGGGTCAACCAGATGGTGCGCGTGATGATCGCGCAGCGGCGGAAGATCTCCGAGGGCGACAAGATGGCCGGACGCCACGGCAATAAGGGCGTCATCTCACGCATTCTGCCGATTGAAGATATGCCCTATTTGCCTGATGGCCGGCCGGTGGACATCATCCTCAACCCGATCGGCGTGCCGTCCCGCATGAACCTCGGCCAGTTGCTGGAAACGCACCTCGGCTGGGCGGCGCGCGAACTCGGCTTCCGGGTCGCGACGCCCGTCTTCGACGGCGCGCGGGAGACGGAGATCGAGGCGCTTTTGGAGGAAGCCGGCTTGCCGGTTGATGGCAAGGTGGACCTCTACGACGGGCGCACGGGCGAGCGATTCGACCGCCCCGTCACGGTTGGCATCATTTACATGCTCAAACTGGCCCACCTCGTGGAGGACAAGATTCACGCGCGCTCCACGGGCCCGTACTCGCTCGTCACGCAGCAGCCGCTGGGTGGCAAGGCGCAGTTCGGTGGTCAGCGGTTCGGCGAGATGGAAGTCTGGGCATTGGAGGCGTACGGCGCGGCGCATATCCTGCAGGAGATGATTACCGTCAAGTCGGACGACGTGGTAGGACGCGTCAAGACCTACGAGGCAATCGTCAAGGGCGAGGAGATCCGCGACGCGGGTGTGCCGGAGTCCTTCAAGGTCCTCGTCAAGGAATTGCGCTCGCTCGGCCTCTCCGTTGAAGTCATCAACGAGGACGATCAGGCGGTCGAGTTCACGGAGGATACGTCGTCCGACATTCTCTCGACGCTGGACAATATCAATATGCGCGGCTTCGAGACGCGGGAGTAATGGGGCGGGAGTTCGATGTTCGGAGTTTGATGCGGGTTCTCTTCGAACACCGAACTCCGAACATCGAACTCCGAACTCCGAACTGCCAACATTTAGCCGCAAAGGATGGGAAAACTGATGTTTGATGTCAATAACTTCGATGCCATCCGAATCAGCCTCGCCTCGCCGGAAGCGATCAAGTCGTGGTCCTACGGCGAAGTGACGAAGCCGGAGACGATCAACTACCGGACGCTGCGCCCCGAGTTCGGCGGCCTTTTCTGCGAGCGCATTTTCGGCCCGCAGAAGGACTGGGAATGCGCCTGCGGTAAGTACAAGCGGATCCGCTTCAAGGGCGTCATCTGTGATAAGTGCGGCGTCGAGGTGACGCGCGCCAAGGTGCGCCGCGAGCGGATGGGCCACATCGAACTCGCCGCGCCCGTCAGCCATATCTGGTACGTCAAGGGCACGCCGAGCCGGTTGGGCCTGCTGCTCGACATCTCACCGCGTAACCTCGAACGCGTCCTCTACTTCGCGGCGTACATCGTCACGAGCGTGGACACCGAGGCGCGCAGCCAGCTCGTCGCGGACATCTACGCCGAACTCGAAGAGACGAAGGCGGAACTGCGTCACGATGCCGAGGAGAAAATCGCCGTCATCACCGGCGAGCGCGACGCGGACCTCTCGAACCTCACCTCCGGCCATTCCGGCCTCGTGAAGGATATTGAGGCGCGCCTGAAGGGCGATATCGCCGCGGTCGAGAAGGAATACGAGACGATCCACAATGACCTCGAACAGTTGATGGGCGGGAGCGCGACCGGAACCGTCGAATTCCTCGGTCAGGTCATCGTCCGCGAGGGCGAGGCGATCAACGACGACCGGCTGCTCGCCCTCAAGGAGGCGCAAGACGCGCGGATCGAGGAGTTGCAGGCGCGGGCGGAGCGCGACAAGGAATCGAGCCAGGCGCTTTCCGGCGCGGAGGAAGATCAGAACCGCTACGAGGCGGACGAGCGCACGAAGAAGATCTCCGGTGAGGCCGAGGCGCGCATCTCCGAGGAGCAGGCGCAGGCGGACGAGATCATCCGCGAGATCGAAGCCTTGCAGCCGATGCAAATCATCTCCGAGGCGCAGTACCGCGACCTGCAGGAGATCGCTCCGGACATTTTCTCAGCGGGCATGGGCGCGGAGGCGATCTACGATATCGTCGTCAAGACCGATCTCGAAGAGATGGCGACGAAACTGCGCGACGACATCGAGACGACGAGCGGCCTGAAGCGCAAGAAGGCGATGAAGCGGCTGCGCGTCGTCGAGGCGTTGCGCAAGAGCGGCAACCGCCCGGAATGGATGATCTTCACCGTCCTTCCCGTCATCCCGCCGGACCTGCGGCCAATGGTGCAGTTGGACGGTGGCCGCTTCGCGACCTCCGACCTGAACGACCTCTATCGCCGCGTCATCAACCGCAACAACCGCCTGAAGCGGCTCCTCGAACTGCAAGCGCCGGAGATCATCGTCCGCAACGAGAAGCGGATGCTCCAGGAAGCGGTGGACGCGCTGATTGACAACGGGCGGCGTGGGCGTGTCGTTTCCGGCAGCGGCAAGCACAAGTTGAAGAGCCTGTCGGACATGCTGAAGGGCAAGCAGGGGCGCTTCCGCCAGAACCTGCTCGGCAAGCGCGTGGACTACTCGGGCCGCTCGGTGATCGTCGTCGGGCCGGACCTGAAGTTGAATCAGTGCGGCCTGCCGAAGCGAATGGCGCTGGAACTCTTCAAGCCGTTCGTCATGCGGCGGCTCGTCGAGCGCGGGCACGCGCACAACATCAAGGCGGCGAAGCGTATCGTCGAGCGCGTTGAGCCGAAGGTCTGGGATGTCCTCGAAGAGGTTATCCAGGACTACCTCGTGCTACTGAACCGCGCCCCGACGCTACACCGCCTCGGCATCCAGGCCTTCGAAGTGCAGTTGGTCGAGGGCAGCGCGATCCAGATTCACCCCATGGTGACAGGCGCGTACAACGCGGACTTCGACGGCGACCAGATGGCCGTCCATGTGCCGCTCTCGCGGGAGGCGCAGAAGGAGGCGCGGGAGCGCATGCTCTCGATTCACAATCTCCTGAAGCCGTCCGATGGCGAGCCGATCGTCACACCGACGCTCGAAATGGTGCTCGGCTGCTACTACATCACCCTGCCGCATGATGGCGTGAAGGGCGAGGGTAAGACATACTCCAGCCCGGAGGAAGTGATCCTTGCCTACAACATGGGCATGGTGGACATTCAGGCGCGGGTGAAGGTGCGGCTGCCGTATAAGGAGCCGACCGATGCCGCCGACGCCTTCACGCAGCAGATCATCGAGACGACGCCCGGTTGCGTGATCTTCAACGAGGAGTTGCCCGCCAGCCTTCGCTTCTGGAACGAGCCGATGGACCGGAAGGCGCTCCGCCGCCTGATGGCCGAGTGCTACCGCGACTTCACGGAGGAGGCGAACGAAAAAGTCACGGCCGGGAAGTTGACGCCGATGGCCGCCCGCGAGGAAGCGGCCCGCAAGACGGCGAACGTCGCGGACAAGATCAAGCGGCTCGGCTTCCGCTTCGGCACGCGCAGCGGCATGACGATCTCCGTCTCGGACATCTCGATCCCGCACGAGAAGGAGCAGATCATCGAGGATGCCGACGCGCGGGCCGGTGAGTTCGAGCGGGACTACCGCCGCGGCCTCATCACGGATGGCGAGCGGTATCGCGAGGTCGTCAATATCTGGACGAATGCCCGCGAGGACGTGAAGCGCGCGGTGGAGAAGAACCTCGACCCGCACAACCCGCTCTCCATGATGGCGGGCTCCGGCGCGAAGGGGAACATCACCCAGATCGCGCAGATGGCCGGTATGCGCGGCCTCGTCTCCGACCCGCAAGGGAAGGTAATTGACCTGCCGATCCGCTCGAACTTCCGGGAGGGGATGACCGTTCTGGAGTACTTCGCCTCCACGCACGGGGCGCGCAAGGGCCTTGCGGATACCGCGCTTCGCACGGCGGACTCCGGCTACCTGACCCGCCGCCTCTGCGACGTGGCGCAGGAAGTGATTATCATTGAGGAGGACTGCGGCACGCAGGCCGGTATCTGGATGGCGCGCAACGATACGCCCGATGACCTCTCGCTCTTCGCGAGCCGGTTGACCGGGCGCGTCGCGGGAGCGGACATTACGGATGCCGACGGCACTATCGTCGCCAGGCGCAACGACATCCTCGACGAGGAGACGGCGAAGAAGGTCGCGGATTTGCAGGATCGGGTCTTCCTCCGCTCTGTCCTCGCCTGCGAGACGACGCACGGCGTCTGCCGCAACTGCTACGGGCGAGATCTCGCCACGGGCAAGCAGATTGACCTCGGTGAGGCGGTCGGCATCGTCGCGGCGCAAGCGATCGGTGAGCCGGGCACGCAACTGACGATGCGCACCTTCCACACCGGCGGTGTGGCGGGCGACGACATCACCAGCGGTCTGCCCCGCGTCGAGGAACTGTTCGAGGCGCGCGTTCCGAAGGGGCAGGCGATCCTCGCGGAGATTGACGGTACGGTGGATATCACCTCGGAAGAGCAGGTGCGCAAGGTGGTGATCACCGGCACCGATGTCTTCTCGCAGGGGTTGATCGTGCCGGAGAACTTCAACGTTCTCGTGCAGAGCGGCGATAAAGTCGCCGAGGGGCAGGTGATCGCGGAATCGAATGTCGAGGGCGATGCCCGACGCATCGTCTCACCGGCGGACGGTATCGTGACCGCCGAACCTGGCCGCCTGACGGTGCGGGAGGAACCGCCGACGCGGGAGTATATCATCCCGTTCGGTGCGAATATCCGCGTCGCGGACGCCGAGCAGATCACGGCGGGGACGCAGATCACCGACGGGCCGAAGGACCCGCAGGAGATCCTCATCATTCTCGGTCGTGAGGCCGTGCAGCGGTATCTCGTGGACGAAGTGCTGCGGGTGTACCGGTCGCAGGGCGTGAACACGAACGAGAAGCACATCGAAGTGATCGTGCGGCAGATGCTCCGCAAGGTGCGCATCGAGAATGCCGGCGACACGGACCTTCTGCCGGATGACCTGGTGGACCGCGTGACCTTCGAGGAGACGAACCGCGAGGTGCTGGCGCAGGGCGGCGAGCCGGCGACGGCACAGCCAGTGCTACTTGGTGTCACGAAGGCGAGCCTGACGACGGACAGTTTCCTCTCCGCCGCCTCCTTCCAGGAGACGACGCGAGTGCTCACCGAAGCCGCGATTAACGGCCGGATTGACCGGCTGCGCGGCCTGAAGGAGAACGTCATCATCGGCAAGCTGATCCCGGCGGGATCGGGCTTCGCGGCCCGCTATGCCCCGAACGCGGAGGCGCCGCTCGCGACGCTCTCCCGCGATCTCGGCATGGATGACGAGGAGACTCGCTCCCTGATGGGCGACGATGACGCCCTGACGGCCGCCACCCTCGCCGCGATGGAGCGCGAGCGTGACGCGATGCTCACGACGGAGGACGAAGAGCCAGGTTTCGAGCCTGACTTCGAGGATGATCTCGATGAGACGCCGAGCGTCGCAGACGATGACGACTAGGAGCAGTAGTCAGTAGCCAGTAGCCAGAACGAGTGGGATGGAGTACGCTCCTTCCCACTCGTTTTTGTTTCTTCTTGCGGGATGTGTAACCCCGAATCGGGAGAAAGGATGTCCACATGGAGGCTTGGGGCTACGACATCTTCGACAATGACGAGGCGAACGACATCCGCGCGCTGTTTGAGAACGAACTGGAGACGGGAGCATCCGTCGCTCATGCGACTGCGGAAATCCTGCGCGAATCGAAAGACGCATTGAATGACTCGGAGAGCGCTCCAATTATCTGGCTCGCACTCGCCGCCTTGCAACTCGATCATGGCGAACTCCAAGCCAATGTGCGCGACCACGCGCTGGCGGCAATTGACAGCGGCACGGACCTGAAACGTTGGGAGGCGGAGGCCAAGCCCGAAGACATTGCCGGGCGCAGGCGTGTGTTGGATGGTCTGCGAGCGCGGCTAATGGAACATCGTTGAGCAAGATTCCGTAGGCGCGGTTCGCGAACCGCCCCTTTTTGTAGCATCGAGGAGTGTCCGGGAAAACGTGGCAACCGGGGCAGGGCCATTTGCGAATCGCCCGTACAAATTGGTATGTGACGTCGTGATCCCTGGTCATCAGACGGAAGAGCGGCAGACATTTGTGCCTGCCGCTGCATCATTTCTTTACCTCGATCTCAGTCTGCTGCTGCGACGCGCATCGCCTCCGGGAGCAGGTCCGTACTGCGGCTGTCGCGCTGGGTCGTGGCGATTTCAGTGAAGCGGTCGAGCGGCATGGATTTCAAATCCTCGCCGCTGCGGAGGCGGACGGAGACCGCGTCCGCTTCCGCCTCGCGGTCGCCGACGACGAGCATGTATGGCACCTTCTGCACCTGCGCGTCGCGAATCTTCGCTTGCATGCGGCCATCGGAAAGGTCTGCCTGGGCGCGGATGCCTGCGTGCTTCAACTGCGCGACGACCTGGTTCGCGTACGCCTGATGCCGGTCAGCAATGGGGATGACCATCGCCTGCACCGGCGCGAGCCAGACCGGGAACGCGCCCGCGTAATGCTCGATCAGGCCGCCGACGAACCGCTCCATCGAGCCGAGCACGGTGCGGTGGACCATCACCGGGCGGTGCCGCTCGCCATCGTCGCCGATGTACGACATATCGAACCGCTCCGGCAGGTTGAAGTCGCACTGGATCGTCGGCCCCTGCCACTCGCGGCCAATCGCGTCATACAATTTGATGTCAATCTTCGGCCCATAGAAGGTGCCGCCGCCCTCGTCTACCTCGTACTGCATGCCCCGCTTCTGGAGGACGTCGCGAAGCGTCGCGGTCGCGCGCTCCCAGACCTCGTCCGTGCCGACGTACTTCTCTGGCCGGGTGGCGAGGTAGGCACTATAGGAGTAGCCAAAGACCTCCATCATGTAGTCCATCAGGTCAATGACGCCGTTGATCTCATCTTCCAGTTGCGCCGGTGTGCAGAAGATATGCGAGTCGTCCTGCGTGAAGCCGCGGACGCGCAGCATGCCGTGGAGCACGCCGGAGCGCTCGTAGCGGTAGACGGTGCCGAGTTCCGCCCACCGGAGGGGTAGATCACGATAGGAGCGCGTGCGGGTGTTATAGATGGTAATCGCGGCGGGGCAGTTCATCGGCTTGATGTAGTAGTCCGTGCCATCAATATCCATCGGGGAGTACATATTCTCGGCGTAGGTCTGCAAATGGCCGCTCCGCGCGAAGATCGCGCCGTTATGGATGTGCGGCGTGTAGAGGAGATCGTAGCCCCGGTCGAAGTGGACCTGCTTCCAGAAGTCCTCGATTTCTTTGCGGATGATCGCGCCCTTCGGATGCCAGAGGATCAGACCCGCGCCGATCTCGTCCGAGGTGCTGAAGAGATCGAGTTCGCGCCCGAGGCGGCGATGATCGCGCCGCTCCGCCTCCGCGAGTTGATGCAGGTAATTATCGAGGTCCGCCTGATTCTCCCACGCCGTCGCGTAGATACGCTGGAGCATCTGGCGGTGCTCGTCGCCGCGCCAGTACGCCCCGGCGATACTCATCAGCTTGACCGGCCCGATTTTGCCGGTATCCGCGACATGCGGCCCGGCGCACAGGTCCGTGAACGGGCCGTCAATATAGAACGAAACTTCCTCGCCTTCGGGCAGATCGTTAATCAGTTCGATCTTGTAGGGTTGATCCTTGAAGAAGGCGCGCGCTTCATCGCGCGTGACGATCTTCTTGACGAACGGGGATTTTGCCGCGATGCGTTCCTGCATCCGCCGCTCGATCTCCGGAAAGTCGTCCGGCGTCAAGGGGCGCGGGAGGTCGAAATCGTAGTAGAAGCCGTCCGCGATCGGCGGCCCGATGGCGAGTTTCGCCTCCGGGAAGATGCCGAGCACCGCCTCGGCCATCACATGCGCCGCCGAGTGGCGCATCTTCCTGAGCGGAGTCCAGATGTCGTCGTCCTGCCGATCCGGTGATACGAGTCCGGCGGCGTCCGCCTCCATCTCCTTACCGATGTCGTCGTCCTGTTCGCGCATGGGGGAATGCCCTCCCGATAACAAAAAAGCCCGACCCCGCAACGAATGGGGACGGGGCGACCAGCCACCACTGCCGGTCCCTGCGTGCCGAGGAGAAGTGGTGGGCGATACTGGGCTCGAACCAGTGACCTCCACGATGTCAACGTGGCGCTCTAACCAACTGAGCTAACCGCCCCTCGCCTCGTGGGGGGTAGGATAGCATGACCCGGAACGGCATGCAAGTGCATATGCCAGGGTCACGTACGGCGGCGGGCAAACACCTGAGCGACCGAAACGGTCCATCCGGGTAACGCTGGCTCGGCTAATGAATTTCATCTCGCGCTCTTCGTCCGGGATGTCGAAAGTGTAGGAGGCATCGGGACTGAACGAGCGACGATTGGGAAGATTAACGATATACGCGACACCATCAGCGAGTGCCTCACTAAAACCCGTCTGTTCCTCATATGACCAGCTCATATTGCCTGTCATCCGGGGCGTTATACAGGTCTTCGAAAGTCGCTTCGGTTTTCTTAACTATGCACTTGACGCAGCAATGAGGGTATGATATGTTTTGTGACACGAGGCTTGCCGGTAAGCCCCGGTGGTATGCTGTACCC
>JAICJW010000398.1 GCA_025928215.1 Chloroflexia bacterium
GACGTGACATGCCGGATGAGTTGCGCGACGGAGTTCGTCTCCTCATTGCCGGGCCGCCAATTGAGCGCCTCTTCCGGCAATCCGTCCACCACGTTCCCGTATCGCTCCGCCTGCCCATCCAGCATCCGCCGCACCACTTCAATCATCGGTTTCATTTGCTTTCCCTTTGCTCCCACATCTGCCGCGTCAGGCAGGCATGACCATAATGCTCCTGCGTGTGTTCGAGCGCGTGAATGAGGCACTTCGCTACCGTGTCATGCTCCCTAGCCGGGTCGGCGCGCTCGTCGCCATAGGTCGCGGGGTCAATCGCGCCGACGAACATCGCGACGCGCTCGCCCGCCCGCCGGATGAGCGCTTCCGCCTCCGCCGCACCGAGAACGACGCGGAACTCGGCGTCGCGATCCCGCTCGATCGTGGTGCCACTCGCCCGCGCCGTCCACATCTGGGCCGATCCCCAGGTATGCGCGGCGAGCACGGCAAGGGAGTTCGTCTCCGCGCCCGGCCGCCAGTTCATCGCCTCATCAGAGAGGCCGGCGATGACATCAAGGAAGCCGCGCTCCTGCCTGCGGAAGGTCGCGAGCGCGGCGGTGCAGATCGGGTCCATTCAATCTCCTTCCCTCGACAATATTTGTCCGGGCAGGGTAGCAGGTTCATCCATCGGTGTACATGCGTAACTCCGAACCGCGAAGGCCGCACTCCGCACCTTCCCACGCGCGATAGCCCCGCTCGAGTGTCCGGGTCATCATCTGCACCTCCTGCTTCATCCGGCGGATGAGCACCGTTTCCGCCGTCCGCTGCACGATGATGCGCGGCATCAGGGATGGCAGGAGATAGGCGGGCAGACGCGCCGCGATCCGCAACGATGCCTGCACGCCGCAGCCGGCGGCGGTCGGCGTGAGGGCGAAGAGGCCAATGACGCGCGCGGCGACCTCACCGGGTTGAAGGCCGTCCGGTTCCTCCGCGATGCTCCGTACGGCTATCTGGCTCTCAGTCGCGGCGAACCGCACTTCGAAGGCGGGCCGGAGCGAGACGCCGGGAACGTGAATGGGCGCGAGTGTGAGCCGGTAAGTGCCGCGCTCCCGCAGGATTACCCGCTCCGCACTTGGCAGCGCGCCGAGGAGAATGGCGGGATCGCTGAGATAGGCGATTCCGCGCGCCATGACACATGGTAGCGCGAAGGAGGCGCGCTGGCTCGTTTGTAGCGATAGATCGCTCGCAGGCTCAGGCATTGTCCGTTTCTCTCTGCGTACCACGTCTCGCCGGTAGTGTATCAGTCCGCGCATCCCACACGTATATGGGAATACACGCGATCCGCCAATTGTCATCCAATGCGGCGAGCAGCGCGTAGAACCTGAAAGGTAGCGCCGAAATGTTTGCTGGCACGTATGGTGCGGAGAGAGGGTTTTTGGGGAAGGATTCGACGGCATCAGCGTTGTAAAGAGTACCGGCCGCAAAGGCGCTGTCGGCCTGCAATGGATCAAGGGACCGGAGGGCTTTTCACATGGTTTATGCCAATTTGCGCCGCGATGATGCGGTGTACGGAGAAATAACGCCACTATCGTCGCATCGCTCCGCCGCCGCTCGCCCCGTGCTATCCAGCATCGCGGAACGGCGAGAGGCACGGGGTGACGCGGTGAAGAATATTCTGCCGGATGTGACGCCGTACGATAACGACTCGCTCCGATCATACCTGCGCGAAATCAGCACGCAACCACTGCTGAATCATGAGCAGGAGATTGCGCTCGCCAAGCGGATCGAGGCGGGGGATGAACTCGCGCTGCAACAAATGGTGCGCCACAACCTGCGGCTCGTCGTCAGCGTCGCGAAGCGATATGTCGGGCGCGGCCTGACGCTGCTCGATCTCGTGCAGGAAGGCAATATCGGCCTGATGCGCGCCGCGCGGAAGTATGACTGGGAGACGGGCTTCCGGTTCTCCACATACGCGACGTGGTGGATCCGCCAGGCGATCACCCGCGCCATCGCCGATCAGGGGCGCACGATCCGCTTGCCCGTTCATATGGGTGAGGCGGTTTCGCGCCTCCATCGCACGGTGCAGACCCTCAGCCAGAAGCTGGGCCGCCGCCCGACGATCGAGGAGATCGCCAAAGAAGCGGAGTTGCCGGAGGAGCGCGTCGAGATCATGATGCGGATGTCGCAGCAAACCCTCTCGCTCGATGTGCCGATCAGCAAAGACGAGGATGTGACGCTCGGCGATGTGATCGGCAATAAAGTGGAGGGCGAGAACCCCGAAACCGAAGTCTCGGCGGGGCTGCTGCGCGAGGAAATCACGGAGGCGCTGGAGGCGCTGGCGCCGCGCGAGCGCCTCGTCGTCGATCTGCGTTTCGGCATCACGAAGCCGCGCCAGTACACGCTGGCGGAAGTCGGCAACCAACTTGGTATCAGCCGCGAGCGCGTCCGGCAGATCGAGCGCACCGCGCTCCGCAAACTACGCAGCGGTGAGAGCGGCGCGAAGCTCGTCGCGTACGATCACCAGTAAACCTCATCTCCTGCCCCTCTCCTTTGCCGGAGCAAAGGAGAGGGGTTATTCTTTTTTGTCCCTTGTTTCGGCATCAAAGTTGCGGGCAATGGGTGAAGACCGAGACAGATTGAGAGGGTACAATGGATACTATTCCCCACCTATTCCCTGAAAGTGGGCCGGATATATCGCCAAGGTATTTCCATGATCGGCGAGACGCGGGGCGGGCTCTTGCCGAACGGATCCGACACTACGCGAACAAGCCGTATCTTCTTGTACTCGCGCTCCCGCGTGGCGGCGTGCCCGTCGCATATGAGGTAGCGTGCGCGCTGAACGTGCCGATGGACCTCTTTCTCGTCCGGAAACTCGGCGTGCCTGGTCATGCGGAACTGGCGATGGGCGCGATCGCGATGGGTGGCGCGCGGGTGCTGAACGAGGATGTCGTGCGGTCACTGAATATTCCCGACCACGTGATTGATGCGATTGCTGCGGATGAGCAGCGAGAGTTGGTGCGACGCGAGCGTCTGTATCGCGATGATCGCCCCCCGCCAGACACGCGGGGCCGCATTTGCATCCTGGTGGATGATGGCCTCGCAACCGGCGCCACGATGCGCGTCGCAATCGCCGCGCTCCGGCAGCAGCAGCCCGCGCGCATCGTCGTTGCGGTCCCGACGGCAGCACCTGAGACTTGCGCGGAGTTCCGCACAGAGGCGGATGAGGTCGTGTGTGCGATTACCCCATCGCCATTCGCCGCGGTCGGTCTCTGGTACCAGGATTTTTCCCAAACGACCGACGCGGAAGTGCGCGATCTTCTCGAACGGGCCGCGGACTGTGGTCATGATGGAGACCGTGCGAACGGGGAACGACGATGGAGTTGACTGATCTGCTGCGTGCCAGTGTGAAGCCACTCACCGGAGACGAACACGAGTACGACCGGCTCTTGGAATTGATCGGCGAGGCGTCCCACGGCACGCATGAGTTTTATCAGGAGCGAGCCGCAATCACAAAACGCCTGGTCGCCGAAAAGGGCTTTACCGCTATCGCTGTCGAGGCAGACTGGCCGGATGCATACCGCGTCAACCGCTACGTCCGTGGCACCGATGACGACGCGGACGCGGATGCGGAGCTCAGTGGATTCAAGCGGTTTCCCCACCTGGATGTGGCGCAATACGGTCGTGCGCGATTTCGTTCAGTGGCTGCGCACCCACAACGGCGCGTTGCCGCATGGAAGCGCGAATATGGGCTTTTACGGCCCCGACCTCTATAGCCTTTCCGCCTCCATGGAGGCAGTCATTCACTATCTGGACAAAGTAGACCCGGCAGCCGCACAGCGGGCACGAGAACGGTATGGCTGTTTAGCGGGTTTCGGAGAGGACAGCCAGCGATACGGCTATACCGCGAGCCGCGATCTTTCCGCGTCGTGTGAGGACGAAATCGTCAATCAGCTCATCGAACTGCAACGCCGCGCTGATCTCTATGCGCATCTCGATGGCCGC
>JAICJW010000301.1 GCA_025928215.1 Chloroflexia bacterium
CGCGCCCGTTGTCGCGCACCGTGATCGTCTCATCCTTGCCGATCGTCAGCGTGATCTCGGTCGCGTGGCCGGCGAGCGCCTCATCTACGCTATTGTCCACAATCTCGAAGACGAGGTGATGCAGTCCCTTCGTGTCCGTGTCACCGATGTACATACCGGGACGGCGGCGCACCGCCTCCAGCCCTTCGAGCACCTGAATCTGCTCGGAGCCGTACTTATTGGTGATCTTCTCGATCTTCTCGCGCGGGACGCGCGCGCGGCCATTGCCGTTCGTGCCGTCGGCTCCGTTCGCTCCGTTGCCGTTCGCACCGTTTGTGCCGTTACTCTTCAGTTCGTCTGCCATCGGTTAGTTACTCCTCACACTCGCTCACGGCGCCTACCGCCCCGTCGCCGCTTCCTCAATCATCTGCTCGGGCCGCACGTCCAGGACGCGCGCCCGGCGCTCGCGATAAAAAATCAGACTCCCCGTCGCCAGCCCCGCCGCGACATACGCGTGCGCGATCATCGCCAGCAGCACCCCAACCGGCTGCTGCACCACGCGCGTCAGTGCGAGCGGGACACCGCGCGAGATCAGCAACGTCAGCCCGATGAACCCTGCCGTCGGCCAGGCATTGCGACGCACGACCCGGTACGACAGATAGATCGCCCGCATCGGCCCGACCCGCTCCAGAAAGATCGCATCCATCGCGAACGCGCCGTAAAAGAGCGCGCCCACCACCGGCACAAGCGTCGCAAGGACGATCAAGCCGAACCCATTGATCCCCGCGAGGACGAATGCCGCCGCGACGATCGCCACCGGCACGAGCGTCAGCACGAACATGCCGAGGACGGTGAGGACGAGCAGCGCGGCCCGCGTCGCCGCTTCCCAACTGATCCGTAGCGCCGCCCCGACCGCGAACGGCTCGTGCCGCACCATCTGCGCGATCGGCGCGACGAAGAGGGATTTGAGCCACAGCCCGATCACGAGCAGCGCGAGCAGCACGAACACCGCGACGTACCACGGCCCGATGGCCGCCGTCGGTCGCTCGATCAGATTAGCGACATGCCCCCGGCCAATCGTGCCGACGAGGCTCGAGACGCCATAGCCATTCCATGCCTGGGCGATCCCCGACATTACATCCGCCGACGCGCCGCGCTCCCTGAGCGCTTGGGCGAGATCGGCGCCGTCCGCCGTCTGCCCCGGCCAGCGCGCCAGCCAGGCGAAGAGCGCGGGCGACGTCAGGCGCGGGCCGAGCCAGAGCACGAGATCGAGCGCGAGCGGCACGGCGATCAGAAAGGGGCGCGCATTGAGCATGTCATAGCCGCTCTGGATCGTCTCGATGATGCCGGGCGCGCGGTCGTCCGCCTCCGAGCCTTGCCGACGGGTACGTTCCCCGCTCTGCTCGCCCCACGGTCGCCACGGCCCGCGATTCATCGCCCGCTCCCATCCGCGTCGTAGGGATCGCCCTCGAAGCCAATCTCGATCAGCCGTTCATCCGAGATGCCGAGGTGATGCGCGAGTTCGTGCACGACGGTGTGGCGCACTTCAGCGACGAGTTGGGCCTCGCTGTCGCATTGCGCCTCGATCGCACGCTGGAAGATCGTCACCTTGTCCGGCAAGACCGCTCCGTATCCCGATGTCCGCTCGGTGAGCGGAATCCCTTCGTATAAGCCGAACAACACCTCGTCGTCGGCCAATTGCACGCGCTGCCGCTGGTGGATCGTCGGCACATCCGCGACGACGACCGCGACATTGTCCAGCATCCGCAGGATCGTATCGGGCAAGCCGTCCAGCGCATCCGCTACGAGGCGTTCGAATGCATGTTGACCGACCCGCATCACGCACCGCTCCACGCCTCTCGACCCTGTGTGCATGCGGTTTCCCGCACGGATATTCTACCATACTTTGCGGATAATTACCGCATGAATGCGCGTACGTACTAGGGTCAGTAGTCAGTAGTCAGAACGGGACCCGAACTTCTGGCTACTGACTACTCCGGTGCTACAATCGCGCCGCGAAGTGTCCGGCAGGTATCCAGGGAGGGCAGAACGTGGCGGAAGCAACGAATAGCAACCTTTTAGCGACGAACCGGCAGATCATTGGCGATGTTTTCACGAGCGACGCGTCGTATCAACTGCTCCTGCAACTCTGTGATGTCTGCGGCAACCGGTTCGCGGGCAGTCCGAGCGAGCGAAAGGCGGCGGACACGATCGCGGCGGCGATGCGCGCGAACGGCCTCGAAAATGTCCATCTGGAGCCATTCGAGATCACCGCGTGGACGCGTGGCACGACGACCCTCCGTATGACCGCGCCCGTCGAGCGCGACTTTTCCACGCTCGCCCTCCCCTACAGCCCGGCCTGCGACCTGACCGCCGAGATGATAGATTGCGGCGGCGGCGAGCAGGAGGATTTCACCCGCCTCGGTGGCGCCGTGGCGGGGAAAATCGCCGTCTGCGCGGCGGAAACCGGCAACTGGCTGACGGCGAAGAAGGTCAGCCACCGCACAGACAAGTACCGCTGGGCAATAGCGGCGGGCGCTTCCGGCTTCATCTTCATCAACCAGAATCCCGGCCAATTGCGGATCACCGGCAGCCTCTTCCCGAATGCGCCGATTCCCGGCATCGGCGTCTCATGGGAGACGGGCAATGCCATCCTCCGCCTCGCCAAGCACGGCGACCACCCGACATTGCACATCTCGGATACCGGCACGAGCCAGCGCGTCACGACGAATAATGTCGTCGGCGAATTGCCCGGCGACGGCTCGACGGACGAATTCATCGTCACCGGCGCGCATTACGATGCGCATGACATCGCCGATGGCGCGGGTGACGACGGTGCGGGCACCTGCACGCTCGTTGAGGCGGGCCGCGCGCTCGCCAATGTGCGCGGGGAGCTTGTGCGCGGTATCCGGTTCATCGCCTTCGCGGCGGAGGAAGTTGGGTTGTTCGGCTCGTGGGCATATCGCGACGAACACGAGCGCGAGCTGAGCCGCGTGCGGTACATGCTCAATCTCGACGGCGCCGGTCAGGGTGGCGGCGGCTCAGAGACCATGTCGCTCACCGGCACGCCGGAACTCGCGCCCTTCTTCTCCGCACTCGCCGAAGAATTCTCCTACAAATTCGATGTCGTGGACCGCTTCGCCGGTCATTCCGATCATTTCCCGTTCACGCTTGCCGGCGTCCCCGCGGGCGGGATCGCCAGCCGGGACGCACGCCAGGGGATGATCGGGCGTGGCTGGGGCCACACCGAGGCGGACACCGTGGACAAGGTCTCGCTGCGCGGCCTGCAAATGGCGGCGATCCTCACGGCGCGCGTCCTCCTCCGGCTCAGCGTAACGCCCGACGCGGCATGGCCGGGCCGCCACCGGACGCCGGAGGAATTGCGTCAGCAGGTCGAGGAGAATGACTACACGGAATCGCTGACGCGGTCGCGCCGCCTCCCGTAACCGTCGGGGATCATCTGATTCTCTCGGTGATGGTGGGCAGCAACCCGCCATCACCGACCAATGGCTTGCGCCGTCAATCGTCCGACTTGTAATGCGGCACTTGACGCTATTGGCGGCATCCCGTACACTCCCGTGCCAATACCATATGACAAGGGAGCGACGCGTCCGACCGATGCAGCGTGTTTGTTCCGATGGAAAGAGGATCGTGACGTTATGGGCAAGTACATCATCCGACGGTTGGTGACGGCGGTGCCGACCTTGATCGCCATCTCGATCGTCCTCTTCGCCGTCATCTCGCTCGCCCCCGGCGATCCGCTCGCCCAGTTTGCCGCCGATCCGCGCGTTCCCGAGGCGGTCAAGGCGAATATCCGCAAGCAACTCGGTCTCTCTGATCCGCTGCCCGTCCAGTATGCCAAGTGGGCGAAGTCCATGGCGACCGGCCAGTGGGGGACGAGCTTCCAGTCCCGCTCCTCGGTGCGCACCCTGATCGCCCAGCGGTTGCCCGCCACGCTGATCGTTCTCGGTTCCGCCTTCCTCCTCTCGCTCCTCCTCGCCATCCCGATCGGCATTCTCTCGGCGATCAAGCAGTACTCCGCCTTCGATCAGGTGGCGACCGTCTTTGCCTACCTCGGGAATGCCCTGCCCACCTTTGTCAGTGGCCTCTTTTTCATCATCCTCTTTGGCGTCAAGTTGCACTGGTTCCCCTTCATCTATCGCGCCAATATCGATCAGACGGGGCTGGCGGGGGTCTGGGAGCATATCCGCCAGGCCTTCCTGCCCGTGCTCGTGCTCGCCCTCGTGCAGACCGCCGCCTTGATGCGCTACACGCGGGCGGCGATGCTCGAGGCGATCCGCCAGGACTACGTGCGCACGGCGCGGGCGAAGGGGCTGCGGGAGAACCGGGTGCTGACCGGACATGCGGTTCGCAATGCCCTCATTCCGGTGGTGACGATCATCGCCTTGCAGATTCCGGGCATCTTCGGTGGGGCGATTGTCACCGAGCAGATCTTCCGGGTGCCGGGGACGGGCAACCTCTTGATCCAGGCGATCACGAACAAGGACACGCCGGTGATTATGGCGGTGACGTTCATCTTCGCCGTGCTGGTCGTGCTCTGTAACCTGCTGGCCGATGTGATCTATGGCCTGCTCGATCCGCGGATCAAGTTCAGTTGAGCAGGACGAAGGACGAGGACGAGGACTGAGGACTGAGGACGAAGGACTGAGGACTGAGGAGTGCGTCTTCCGCCGCCGACCGCCGACCGCCGACCGCCTGCTGATGAAGGAGTATCCCGATGAGCGCCGCGCCTGCCCGCACCGATGCCGTTCCCGCCGCCGTGGCGCTGGAGGGACTGGGCCACGCGCAGAAGCCGCGCTCGTTGTGGAGCGATGCCTGGCAGCAGTTCCGGCGGCACAAGCTGGCGATGGCGGGGACGGTGGTGATCATCCTCCTGATTCTGCTGACGATCCTTGGCCCGGTGCTCTGGAAGACGCCGATTGACACGATTGACTTCGCCGCCAGTAAAGCGGCTCCCTCGCTCAAGCATCCGGTGGGGACGAACGATCTGGGGCAGGACTTGCTGGCCCGGATCATCTGGGGAGGGCGGATCAGTTTGAGTGTCGGCGTGGTGGCGATGCTCGTCTCGATCACGGTTGGGGTGGTGATCGGGGCGCTGGCGGGCTTTTTTGGCGGGGTGGCGGACAACCTGCTGATGCGGGCGACCGATCTCTTTCTCGCCTTGCCGACCTTGCCGCTGCTCCTCTTGGTCGTCTACCTCTTTCGCGACACGATGCGGGCGGCGTTCGGGCCGATCCTGGGCGTCTTTCTGATCATCGTGCTGGTGATCGGGGGGTTGAACTGGATGCCGACGGCGCGGTTGGTGCGGGCGGAGTTTCTGGCGGTGAAGGAGAAGGAGTTCGTCGAGGCGGCGCGGGCGATGGGGGCGCAGAACGGGGCGATCATCGTCAAGCACATCCTGCCGAACGTGCTGTCGCCGGTGATTGTGGCAGCGAGTCTGGGGGTGGGAGCGGCGATCATTGCCGAGAGCACCTTGTCGTTTCTCGGCATTGGCTTTGAGCCGGACGTGCCGACGTGGGGGCGGTTGTTGAGTGAATCGCGGGACTTTCTGGACATTGCGTGGTGGATGGCGGTGGGGCCGGGGATGATGATCTTCCTGACGGTCTTGAGCATCAACTTCATCGGTGATGGGTTGCGCGATGCGCTCGACCCCCGCAAGACTCAGGGGTAG
>JAICJW010000466.1 GCA_025928215.1 Chloroflexia bacterium
AGGCGCCTGCGGTCGTCGCGGGGCTGGGCGGGACGATGTACGCGCCGGGGTGGGGCGGGCTCAGCGTGGCGCTGGCGATGACGGGCAGCTATGCGGAAGCGACGGCGGCATTCGGGCGGGAACGGGATGCGTATCGGGCCGTCGGGCACGACCTGTTCGTCGGCCAGAGTGACCTGACGGCATTGCGATTCGCGCTGGCGTACGAGGCGGACAACCGCCCGCGGTGCGAGCGACTCGCGCGCGAGGGACTGGAATGCCTCGCGCGCGCCGCGGTCACCGGGGTCACCGACGCCCACGTGAAAGGCCGGGTGCTGGTGCACATCGCCACCGGGGCGTGGGAGGAGGCGACGCGGCTGGCCCCGCTCGCCACGTGGCCGGAGGTGTTCACGGGCCTGCCCCGAGTGTTGGACAACACGCTGCTGCACGACCTCATCGGCGCGGTGCTGCTCGGGCGCGGGGAGCGGGAGGCGGCATGGGGATGGGTGGCGCGGTGGTGCCCGGAGGGGAGCGGGGCGACACCGGGCCGGAGGGTGTACGTGGCAACCACCACGGCGCAGCGACTGGCGGCGGCGCTGTCGCTCGATGCTGGCGATATGGAACGAGCCAAGGAGTGGTTAGCGGCGCATGACCGCTGGCTGGCGTGGGCGGGGGCGGTGCTCGGCCAGTCCGAGGGGCAGGCGCTCTGGGCGCAGTATCACCGGAAGGCGGGCGATGTGGCGAAAGCCCGCACGCACGCCGAGCGCGCCCTCGCCCACGCAAGCGAGCCGCGCCAACCCCTTGCCCTACTCGCGGCCCACCGCCTGCTCGGCGAGATGGACACCGAGGCGGGGCGACACGCGGATGCGGCAAGCCATCTGCACGAATCCCTGGGCCTGGCCGAGGCGTGCGAAGCCCCCTACGAGCGCGCTCTGACGCTGCTTGCACTCGCGGAACTGCGCGCGGCGACTGACGGATGGGATGCGGCGATGCGCCTGCTGGATGAGGTGCGCGCCATCTGCACACCCCTCAGTGCAAAGCCCGCCCTCGCCCGCGCCGACGCCCTCACCGAACGACTTGCTGCCGCATCGCCCGCCCCCATCTCCTATCCGGCCGGACTCTCGGCGCGCGAGGTGGAAGTCTTGCGCCTCGTCGCACAGGGGCTGACGAACCCGCAGGTCGCCGAGCGCCTCTTCCTCTCCCCGCGCACCGTCGAGCAGCACCTGCGCTCGATCTACAACAAGCTCGGCGTCTCCACCCGCGCCGCCGCCACCCACTTCGCCGTCTCCCACGGCCTCGCCTGACCGGCGACTGCGTACCCTACGTACCGCCCGCACGCAGCGACGCATCACCGTCTGCGGCATCCTACGTAGTCGCCCTATCTCTCACCCCCATCGATCGCCCAGCGCGAATGCGGCATTCACGCGATGTGCGGCCGCGCGCCGGACGCTAGAGTGGGGATGTACCAGGGAAGATGGAGCAGAAATAAGGAGCAAGGCAATGCAGAACCCTGTTGCGTTCGAGGTTCAGTATGGCGAGTATCGGCGGCAGACGGCATGGATCAACGCGAACGACTGGCAGTTCGCGAAGCCGGAGCGGCGGTATCGCGTGCGGCAGGCAATCGCGCAGGCGCTCATCGCCCTCGCCAACGCGCTCGCCCCGACAGAGTCCCGGAAGACACAGCCAGCGTAAACCCGTTGGATCGGATCGACAGGGAGAGCGGCGAAAGGAGTGGCACGATGTTCGACAACATGACCGGGGCGGTGGGGTTCGCGATGCACGAGGACCGGCTCGCCAGGGCAATACAGAATCTCCGACTGGCGGAAGCGGAGCAGGGAGCGCGACGGGGCAGAAGTCGCCGCATCATCCGCGAGGTCATCGCCGAGATGCTGCTCGACCTGGCGACCCGCCTAACGCCGGTCGAGGACATACAGAAGCCTGCGTCCGCCGCGTGAGCAGCAAGATGGGGGAGATGGGATAGAGCGACGGAAGGAGCACCGATGATGGGCATTGGGGCAGCACAGGAGCGGGTGGAACGGATGCTGTTGCTTGATCGGGAAGCGCATATCGCCTGGGTGGAAACGCATGTATGGCAGTGGCCGACCGCACTGCGGCGACGTTGGCCGGAGGCCGTTGCCGCGCTGCTCGTAAGACTGGCAGAGCGGATTGCGCCGACAGTGACGGCACCCCTACCACCGACCCGACCACTGGCACGGTGACGAACCGACCGCCCAGAGACGGGACAAAGACATACCGACCGGAAGGGGAGCGCACTTCACGGCCCTCCCTTCTTCGTGTCCCGCGCGGCCTTCGCGGCGACGCATCGTCGTTTTGAGTCGATTGCGGACCCTGACCGCATTTCCGTAGATAAGAAAAACTCATCTCAGTGTCTTGACAAAGGGGTCCACCATACCGGTGTACACTGGCGTCCGCTTGTATCGGTTCGTTCTCGGCAAGGAGCCTCGTCCATGACTGTACATACGCTCGATGACGCGCTGGAGAATCTGCACGGCTTCTTCAGCCGCACCCTGCCGCCCCGCCTGCGCATCGCCTCGGGCGACACCGTCGTCTATCGCACGCGCAATGCCGGATGGAACGACATCCCGCCCGGCGAGCAGAAACCGACCGGGCAACGGCCCGCAGGCGCGGGCCACGCCCTCTCCGGCCCCGTCCTCATCGCGGGCGCGGAGCCAGGCGACACGCTGGAGGTGCGGATCAAGGAGATCGTGCCGCTCGATTGGGGCTACAACGCGCACCGGCCCGGCAACCCCAATTCACGCGTCAAGGGGCTGCTTGGCAGTGAGCCGGATGACGTGCAAGGGCCATATTTCCGCCACCTGGCGATTGATTGGTCCCGCCGCACGAGCGACATCCAACCGGGAATCACGGTGCCACTCCATCCGTTCATGGGCATCTACGCCGTCGCCCCGGACGAGGACGGCCCAATGCCGACCGCCTTCCCCGGCGCCTTCGGCGGCAATATGGACTGCAAGGAGCTGGTCGCGGGGACAACGCTCTACCTGCCTGTGTTCGTACCCGGCGCGCTCTTCTCGACGGGCGACGGCCACGCCGCGCAGGGAGATGGCGAGGTGAACGTCACCGGCATCGAAGCGGGGATGGAGCGGGTGGAGTTGCAGTTCGTTGTCCGCAAGGAAATGCATATCGAACGCCCGTGCGCCGAAACGCCGACGCA
>JAICJW010000495.1 GCA_025928215.1 Chloroflexia bacterium
CGAGCGCGTCCGCCACCTGCGCCCACCGTTCGGGCAACCATCGCTTGACGGGCGCGCCCGCGCTCGGATTGATCGCGATCAGCGGCGTATCCAACCCCCACCCGTTCAGGAGCGCCGCCGCCTTTGCCCGCGCCGCATCCGGCACGCGAAAGATCATCGGATGGGCCGTCATCAGCACCGTGTCGTCCGGGGGCAAGGCGCGGGGTAACTGCCCGGTCGCGCGGGCGATCAATGCTTCAATCAGCAGGAGGTTCGCCCGCGCGGCGTGCATGCGCGGAACGAATGGCAATGATTGCGTAAGCGCGGGCCGGGTATCGGGGTGATCGAAGCCGAGGACGAGCGGGATACGCGCGACGCCTGCCGTGCCGCCGCCCCACCAATGATCGGGCCGGAGAATGAGCGCGGCGTCATAGTGCCCCGCTCGGAGGTGCCGCGCCATGAACCACAGATCCACATAGGGCCGCACCGGGTGCGGCTTCGGCCCGCGCGTGATGCCGGGGAAGCAGTGCGCCTCGACCGCGATCCCCTCCGGGCCGTTGGAGGCGACCGGGCACGACGACGGATCAACGTAGAGCGTCACTTCAAGATCGGGTAACGCCTCCCGCAGCCGGGCAAGCGCCGGAGTGAGCATCAGGAGGTCGCCGAGATGGTCGGGACGGATCAAAACGACGCGGCGGATCGCTTCGAGCGGCGGCGGCTTCCAGCATTGCACGAAAAGCCCACCCGCCCGCATCATCCCACGGCGCGCGAGGTATTGGGGGTTAAGGTTCAAACAATCGCTCCAACGAGTTGTTCAGTGGCGGCGCGAACCGCCTCGACGGTCACGGATTCCATGCACCGTATCGTACCGCAGGTGCAAACGAGCCTGCCACGCCGGAAGCAGGGCGACCACGGCACGCGCCCCGCGACCATCATCCCCCGCCCGCCATAGAGGCCATATTGCCGCGCGTCCGTCGGCCCGAAGATACAGAGCGTCGGCGTTCCCCCTGCCAGGGCGCAGTGCGTCGCCCCCGAATCGTTGCCAATATAGAGCGCCGCATGATGGGCAACTCCCTGCATCATCGCGAAATCGAGCGCGCCCGTCAGATCAACCGCCGGATGCCGCATCGCGGCGCGCATGGTTCGCACGGCGTCCGCATCCGTCTCCGCACCAAGCAGCAGCGCCGTACCGCCGTGTGCATTCAGCAAGCCATCCGCCAGCACGGCGAAGCGGCCCGGCGGCCAGCGCTTCGGCATGAGTGCCATACCGGGATTAACGCCGCCGCCCGGATGAATCACCCAGAGCGGCCGTTGCCATCCCTGTTCTTCGATCATCACCGCCGTCCGCGTGATCGCCTCAGCGGGCGGGTGATACTCCGTCCCCTGCCCCGGCAGCGGCGGCGCGCCGATCGCCGTGCCGACACGCCCGTACAGATCAGCCTCATGGATGGAATGATCGTCCGGCGGGATGACGACGCGATCCGTATAGAGGAAGCCACGGCCGCCACTGTCCAGCCCGGCGCGACGCGAAATGCCTGCCAGCGCAACGAGCAATCCAAGCAGCGGCGAGCGGTCCGGCACGAGCGCGCAATCGAAATCCGCCGCGCGCAGCCGCCCCGCCCATTCCCGCACATCGCGCAATCCGATGTGCGACGGCACCGCGAGCAGCGCATCCACGTGTGGATTCTCCACAATCACCGCCGCGGACCATGCGCCCGTCGCGAAGGTCAGATCGCTCTTGGGATATGCCGCCTTAAGCGCCGCAAGCAGCGGCGTCGTGAAGAGCACATCGCCCATGCAGCACGGCTTGAGGACGAGCATTCGTCGCGGCACCGCCCATCCCGTGCGTGGCGGACGCCGCAGCGGCCAGCAGAGCAGACCGAGGAGACGGCAAGCAGCGCCGACCGCCACATCCCGCAACCGCTCCGACCACGCGATGTCGAGTGGCCATCGTTTGCGTGCAATCGGTAGCAGTCGCTTAATGATCGCCCCCTGTCTCGCATTTCTCCCCTTCCCCGTGGGAGGGGGGAGGGAGTTAGGCAGGCGCGTCGCCGACGGCAAACAGCAATTCGCCGCGCGCCGCAGTCTTTCCATCTACCGTAGCGGTCACCTGCCCCTTGCCGATGCCGCGCCGCATCGCCTCGAGCGCCACCGTGAGGCGAAGCGTGTCGCCGGGACGCACCTGCCGCTTGAAGCGCACGCCGTCAATACCGGCGAAGAAGGCGAGTTTGCCCGAAAATTCCGCCATACTGAGGAGCGCGACCGCGCCGACCTGCGCCAGCGCCTCAACGATCAAGACACCGGGCATCACCGCGTACTGCGGAAAATGGCCGGGCACCCAGAAGGCATCCGCCCGCACATCGAGTTCACCGACCGCCGACTTCCCCGCTTCCAGCTCGATGATGCGATCCACGAGCAGGAAGGGCGCCCGATGGGGAATGATCGCCTCGATAGCCGTCCGGTCTAGCACGCAGCACCTCGATTTCGATTCCGGTTCCGATCATTCTTCCCGTGTATTAGACAGCTCACGTTCCCGCAAGGCGCGCCGCCGGGCAATCGCCTGCCGGAGCCGGATTTGCCGGACAATGAAGACAACGAGCAGGACAATCAGGGCGATGATGATATAGAGATAAATCGAGAGCACGGCGCGCCTGTCCTTAACATTGTTGCTGATAGTATCCCGGTGATGGCGGGCTTTAGAGCCTGCTTGAGAACCTCACCCTCTGACCCCTCTCATCTGCCCAGAGGGCACCCGCGATGGAGAGGGGAGCCAGCACGTTTTGAAACCGGCTCTTCGCCTGCCACAGCGAGGGAAAGCAGGCTAAATCCCGCCACCACCGACACCATGGTAACCCATCACGAGACCGCCGCCGCTTCGCGCGCGAACGAGCCGCGCCGGA
>JAICJW010000116.1 GCA_025928215.1 Chloroflexia bacterium
GTCGTTCATGCCGGTGAATTGACCGTCGCGCCGGGGGGCGAACAACGCCTCGATGATCTCTTCCGCGCTGGGGCTACGGAGACGGACGAGTTCGCGGCGGTGCGTGAGCGGATCATCGCCGCGCGCCGCGCCGTGGCCGGCCCCGCGCTCGAACAGCTCATCGCAAGCCTGCGGGAACTGACGCCATACGCGGAAGCGACTGGCGTCCGCCTCGGTCTCGAATCCCGGCAGGATTACCGCGACATCCCGATTCTGGGCGACTGCGACACGATTTTCGGGAGCATCTCATCGCCGATGATCGGCTACTGGCACGATACCGGCCACGCGCAGCGACAGGCGAATCTCGGTTACACGCCGCATGAGGCGTGGCTCAGGCAACTCGGCGACCGGCTCGTCGGCTTCCATTTGCACGATTGCCTCGGCCTGCGCGACCACCTCATTCCGGGGCGTGGTCGCGTGGATTTCGCAATGGTTGTATCCTACCTGCGGGCGGAAACGATACCCGCCTGCGAATTCGATTGGTATGAGGAAGTCGCGGATATCCGGGAAGGATTGGACTATCTCCGTGCCGTCGGATTCGAGCGAGGAGGGGCGCACGCGTGAAGCTTGTTATCCAGATTCCATGCTACAACGAGGAAGAAACGCTACCGGCGGTGCTGGCTGACCTGCCAAAATCCTTGCCCGGCATTGACGAGATTCAGGTCGTCGTCATTGACGACGGCAGCACCGATCAGACGGCCAACCTCGCCAACATGCTCGGCGCGTACGTCGCGCCGCATACGGGGAACAAGGGGCTTGCAGCGGCATTTCAGACGGGCCTCGATACCTGCCTCGCGATGGGCGCGGACATCATCGTGAACACGGACGGCGATCATCAGTATTCGGGCAGCGACATCCCCGCCCTCATCAAACCGATCCTCAATGGCGACTGTGACATGGTCGTTGGCGACCGACGAACGCACGATGTCGCGCATTTCAGCCCACTCAAAAAGCGATTACAGGCCGTCGGGTCGTGGACGATGCGGCGCTTGAGCGGCACCGACATTCCCGACGCGCCGAGCGGCTTCCGCGCCCTCTCGCGCGAGGCGGCGATGCGGCTCAACGTCGTCACGCGCTATACCTACACGCTCGAAACGATCATTCAGGCGGGCAAGAAGAATCTCAGTGTGCGCAGTGTGCCGATCTCCTCCCGGCCGACGCGCCCCTCACGGCTCTTCCCAAGCGTCTGGTCATATGTCAAGCGCTCCGCCGCGACGATGGTGCGCATCTGGGCGATGTATGAGCCACTGAAGACGTTCGCGCTCTTCGCGGCGATGTTCCTGATTATCGGCGCGGCGCTCGTTGGCCGGTTCTTTTACTTCTATCTGGTGATCGGCGAGAAGGGCGCGCGACACCTTCAGTCGCTGATTATCGCGCTCATCTTCTCGATGATCGGCGCCGTCCTCTTCGCGGTCGGCCTGCTTGCGGACCTCACGGCGAATAACCGGCGGCTGATCGAGGACAATCTGTATCGCACGAAGAAACTTCAATATCTGCTCTCGGTGCAGGTGGCGCGGGATGGCGAAGCGCCGCACAGCCTCCTCACCAACCTCGTGGAACCCGACACATTCATCGGCGCAGAGAGCAATCTTCATGGTGGTGGCGGGCTTTAGCCTGCCACCACCATGAAGTAGACAAAGGGGGATGCCGGTGCCGCTGCACGACACGCTCTTTCTGAACGGAACCGTCGTGACGATGAACCCGGTGCATCCTGAAGCGGAGTCCGTGCTCGTCCGGGGGGACCGGGTCGTCGCCGTCGGGCTGGCGGAGGATATGCGCGCCCTCGCCGCGCCCGGCGCGCGGATCGTGGACCTCGCGGGGAAGACCCTCCTGCCCGGTTTCAATGAGGCGCACAACCACATGCTGATGTTTGGCCGCTCGCTCGCGCAGGTGGATTGCCGCGCGCCCGGCTGCGACAGCATCAGCGAGTTGCAGCGGCGCGTTGCGGCCCGCGTTGCCGAGACGCCCGGCGGCGCATGGGTGCTCGGTCGCGGCTATGATGACCAATCGCTGGCCGAACGGCGGCACCCGACCCGCGACGACCTCGACGCCGTCGCCCCCGACCACCCGGTCGTCATCACGAACGCTTCCGGTCACCTTTGTGTCGCGAACACCCGCGCCCTCGGCCTCGCCGGCATCACGAACACCACCACGCCGCCCGAAGGTGGTGAGATCGTCCATGACGCCGACGGCACGCCGACGGGCCTGCTGCTGGAGACCGCGCAAGCATTCGTCACGAGCCTGATCCCGGAGCCGACCGAGGACGAACTTGTTGAAGCGCTTGGCCGGTGCGCGCAGCGGTATCTCGCCGCCGGCATTACGAGTAGCGCCGACGCGAGTGTGCATACGAACACACAGTTCCGCGCCTTCCAGCGCGCGGCAGAGACGGGCGTTAATCCCCTGCGCACAACGCTGATGCTGCGCGAGCACTTGCTCCCACACTTGGCGGAAACGGGCATCCGCACGGGGTTCGGCAGTGATCGCCTCCGTTGCGGCCCGATTAAGTTGTTTATTGACGGCAGCCTGATCGGGCGCACCGCCGCCGTCACGCAGCCCTTCTTGCATGATCCCGACCCCAACAACCTCGGCCTGACGATGATGAGCGAGTCAGTCTTTCAGGGATATGTGATGGACGCCCACGCAGCGGGGTGGCAGGTCGCGGTCCATGCCATCGGTGATCGCGGCATCGAAATGGTGCTCGATGCCTACGAGCGCGCGCTCGCCGCCCATCCACGCGCCGATCACCGGCACCGCATCGAGCATTGCGGCATCCTGCGCCCGGACCTAATCGCCCGCATCGCCCGCCTCGGCGTCGTCGTTGTCACGCAGCCGATCTTCATCACCGAGTACGGCGACTCATTCATCCGCCACCTCGGCGAGGAGCGGGCCGCGCTCACCTATCCGTTCTGGTCGCTCCTCAACGCCGGGATCCCAATGGTCTTCAGTTCAGACTGCCCGGTTTCGGCATACGAACCCCTGAAGAGCATTCAGGTCTCCGTCACCGAGCGCACTGGCTCCGGCGCGGAATACGCGCCCGCCGAGGCGATCACGGTCAACGACGCCCTTCATGCCTATACCGTCGCGGGTGCATTCGCGACATTCGAGGAGCACGCCAAAGGATCCATCGCGCCGGGAATGCTCGCGGATTTCGCCGTTCTCGACCAGGACCCCCGCCATACGCCTCCCAATGAGATCGCGGAAATCCCGGTTGCGATGACCTGGATCGGCGGCGAACTCGCCTACGAGCGGGCGTGAAGACGGGGAAAAGAATTTAACGCAGAGCGCGCGGAGGAGACAGAGGATACAAAGGGAAAAAGAGAACTTTCATCGTTCATTCGTTTATTTTCTCTGTACTCAATCCTTCTCAGCGCAGTTCTTCCTGCAATTTCCGCGCCCCGGTAGGGCGAATTTCCTGCATGTGCCCCGTCTCCGTGAAGAGAACGCGCTCGCAGATATTCGTCACCCGGTCACCGATTCGCTCGAGGTTGTGGGCCGCCCAGAGGAGCAACGTCGCCTGCTGGATTGTGCGCGGATCGCCGATCATGAAGGTGAGCAATTCCCGGTAAACCTGATTATAGAGCGCGTCTACCGCGTCATCCTCGGCGGCGACGCGACGCGCCGAGACGACATCGTGATCCGTGAAGGCCAGAAGGGCGCGCCGCAGCATGTCCGTCACTGTTTCCGCCATGCGGGGGATGTCGAGGAGCGGTTTGAGCAGCGGTTCATCGCCGATCATCAGCGAGATCGTCGCCGTTCCCTCCGCGTGGTCGCCCATCCGTTCGAGATCGGTGATGATACTCAGCACCGCCGCGATCGTACGGAGGTCATGCACGAGCGGTTGCTGCATAGCGATTAACAAGAGCGCGCGATCCTCGATCTGAAAACGCAACGCGTTGACGCGCGCATCATCCTCAATGACGCGCCGCGCGACCGAGGCGTCACGTATGCGGAGCGCTTCGACCGAGCGTTGGATGGATTTTTCCACCATGCTGCCCAGGGTCAGGACATCGGCATGTAATTCCTTCAGCCCCTGATCGAGCGCGATCCGTGGCATCGTTCATTCCCCTTTTCCCACCCGACTCGCCAGAGAAGATTAACCGAAGCGCCCCGTAATATACTCTTCCGTTCGCGTGTCCGTCGGGTTCGTGAACAGGATAGAGGTCGGCGCGTACTCTATCAACCGGCCGGAACGATCCGACTCCACCGCGTTGCCGAGCATGAAGGCCGTCCGATCGCTCACCCGCGCCGCCTGCTGAAGATTATGCGTCACGATGATGATCGTGTACTGAGCGCGCAGTTCGCGCATCAAATCTTCGATCTTCAGCGTGGAGATCGGATCGAGCGCGCTCGCCGGTTCGTCCATCAGAATGACGGCAGGTGAGACGGCGATACAGCGCGCGATACAGAGCCGCTGCTGCTGCCCGCCCGACAGCGCGAGAGCGGACTGACGCAGGATGTCCTTCACTTCGTCCCACAAGGCGGCTTGCACGAGGCTCTTCTCGACGAGGTCCGCGAGCGCCCGCTTGTTGCGCTGCCCATGCAGGCGCGGGCCGTAGGCGACGTTATCGAAGATGCTCATCGGGAACGGGTTCGGGCGCTGAAAGACCATCCCTATCCGCTTTCGAAGCGCGACGACATCAGTATTTGGGCCGTAAATTGACCGTCCCTCGAAGGCGATGTCACCCTCCGTGCGCACACCGGGGATCAAATCGTTCATCCGGTTGATGGACCGTAGCAAGGTGGATTTCCCGCACCCGGACGGGCCAATAATCGCCGTCACCTGGCGCGCGGCAATCGCCATAGTCACGTCGGCAATCGCGCGATATTTCCCGTAATAAAGCGCGAAATGCTCGATCGAGATGGCGGTCTCAGCGGGTGCCGTCTCTGCCGCAGGCTCAACCGGCGTCGGAACCGCGACCAATGAGGGTAGTGGCGTCCGTGTCATGCGTGGCACCGCCCGTTCGACCGATTCATATGCCATCTCCTCGTCCCTCTCCCGCGCGATGGTCAGCGCGTCGCTGTCAACCGCCGGTGCAGCCACCGACCGAAGAAGCGCGCAATGATATTGAACGCCAGCACGCACAGGACCAGCAACGCGGCCGCGCCGTCCGCGATGTGGCGGTAATCCGGCACCAATCCTTCCGAGTTCACCTTCCAGATATGGACGGCCAATGTTTCCGCCGGTCGGCGCAGGCCGAGCGGCGAGGTGTCGCTCCAGAGGCTGATGTCATGCCAGTTCAACGTCGCGCTCGACTGCCCCGACGTGAAAAGCAGCGCTGCGGCCTCTCCGAAGATGCGCCCCGCGGTCAGGATAAACCCCGTCACCAACCCTGGCAATGCGGACGGGAGCAGCACCGTGCGGATCGTCTGCCAGCGCGTCGTGCCGAGGGCAAGACTCCCCTCGCGCAGCCCGTTCGGTACTGCTCGCAACGACGCTTCCGCCACACGTTCAATGACCGGGAAGTTGAAGACGGTGAGGGCAAGCGCACCGGCCAGCACGGAGAAGCCGAGATGGAACCGCTGGACAAAGAGCAGCAACCCGAACAGCCCGACGATGATGGAGGGCAATGACGCGAGCGTTTCCGTCGCCATGCGGATTACATCGGTCAATCGGTTTGGGGGCGCGAACTCGGAAAGATAGATACCGGCGCCGACACCAAGTGGAATGGTAATCAGCATCGTCAGCACCAGTAAATAGAACGAATTGAATATCTGTGGGCCGACGCCACCGCCCGCGACAAGCTGCGGCGCGGCGGTGAGGAAATGCGGCGTGAGATACCGGCCGCCCGTCACCATCAGGTACAAAAGGAAGGCCGCAAGGAGCGCGACGATACCGCATGACAACGTCCAGATGACCGCTGTCGCGATCCGGTCGGTGATGCGTGCGTTCATGCGTACACCTTTCGCGCACTGACGGCACGAATCGTCACAATCAGCGCCAGCGCGATGAGCAAGAGCAGGAGCGCCATGGACCAGAGGGCATTGTTCCAGGCAGTGCCGCCCACAGTATTCCCCATGTCGAGCGTGATAATACGTGTCAGCGTTGAGGCGCGATCCGTCAGCTGTTTGGGGATGATTTGCGTATTGCCGATCACCATCTGAACGGCTAATGCCTCGCCAATCGCCCGCGCCATGCCGAGGATGACCGCCGTCAGCAAACCCGGGCGCGCTGCCGGTAGGAGTACCCGCGCGATCGTCTGCCAACGCGTCGCACCCAGGCCATATGATGCCTCCTTCAGGCCGACGGGCAGCGCGCGCAGGCTATCCGTGGCGACGGTCGTGATCGTCGGCAGGGCCATAATGGAGAGAACGATGCACCCGGCGAGCAGGCTGAACCCGAGGCCGCCGATATGGTTGCGGATAAACGGAACGAGGACGCTCAAGCCGACCCAGCCATAGACGACGGACGGGATGCCGACGAACAATTCGACCGCCGGTTGCAGCACGCGCTGCGCCCACTTCGGCCCGACTTCGGTGAGGAACAATGCCGCCGCAATGCTGAGGGGTGTACTAATGAGGATCGCCAGGAGGGTCACTTCCAATGAACCGACGATGAACGTCGCCGCGCCAAATGCTCCCGGTTTCTCGTCCGGCTGCCACACCGTGGAGAAAAAGAACTGGGTGATCGAAACCTTATTCTTGATGAAGGTTGTCAGACCCTTCGAGCCGATGAAGATGATGATCGCCGCGATAAACACCACCAGCGCCATCGCGCACGCCGCGAAGGTGATATACGTGACGCGATTCCACAGCCGCCTTCGCGATGAGAGATCGAGCGTCGTCTGTGCGCTTGCTCCCGTCCGTGGGGGATGGATTGCTTCCGCCATCCGTGCTCTGCCTCCGCTCATTCCTCGCGCTCAGTACGATGCTCCGTCGCCGTCACGCAGCGAGAGGCCGGTTGAAGACTTCGTTCCGGCCTCCGATGTTCGTCTATTGTACGAGACCCTAGGAAGGCGTGTGCTTCGCCTTCACCTGCGTGGCAGGAATATAGCCGAGTTGCGGCACAAGCGTGGTTTGAATGTCATCCGAGAGGACGTAGTCAATGAACGCCTTTGCCAGCCCGGAAGCCTCGCCCTTCGTGTACATGTGGCCGTATGACCAGATCGGGTAGGAATCGTCCGAGATATTCGCCACCATCGGGCCTTTGCCATTGAACATGATCTGCTTGAGGTCCTTGTTCGTGAGGAAGTACGCGAGGCCGAGATAGCCGACCGCGCCGGGCGTATCGTTGATCGCCTTCGCGACGGCGCCCGTTGAATCCTCGGTAAGCGCGACGCCCTGAGCCTCCGCCGCGCCCTTCAGCGCATACTTCTTGAAGGTCGCGCGGGTGCCGGAGGAAGCGGGCCGGTTGATGATCGTGATCTTCTGATCGTTGCCACCGACATCCTTCCAGTTCGTGACCTTCCCGGTCCAGATGCTCAGCACTTGATCTTGGGTGAGGGAATCCACCTTCACGCTTGGATTCGCCGCTATCGCGAACCCCTGTACCACAACCTGATGATCCATGATCTGCTTCGCATCAACGCCATTTGCCTCTTCGGCAAAAATGTCCGAGTCGCCAATCGTCGCTCCGCCCTGCAACACTTGTGTCAAGCCCGTGCCGGAGCCGCCCCCCTGGACATTGATTTTCGCGTTCGGGCACTTCGTTGTGTACGCTTTGGCAGCGGCCTCCACGAGTGGCTGCAACGCCGTGGAACCGAGCGCCACGATTGAACCGGCCGCACAGGAAGCGGGGCCTTTCGGCTGCGCTCCCGCGACCGCCGAGCTTGCGGGTGCTGCCGTCCCCGCAGTGGTGGCGCTACTCGCCGCCGTTGTCGCGCCGCCGGTCGTGCTCGGCGCGGTTGTTGCGGCACCCGGCGCAGTGGTGGCTGCCGTCGCCGCCGGAGCGGGCGTGGCCGTCGCGCTACCGCCGCATGCGCTCAGAATCATCGTGAGTAGCAGGCCGCACATCGTCAGCGCGGCGAGCGACCGACCCTGCGAGATCCATCGAAGAACCAACGGTATTCCTCCTCGTGGAACCGGGCGTGCCCCCGGTTTCCGTGCGCACCATCACGCGATACCCCGTTGTACCGCACATCTTTACCGTATCAGCCGGCCTTGTGTGAGACGTGATACGCATGTTAGGGGATCGTTATGACATCGCTCCGCCACGGACCATTGGTGCGACCGGGAGCGTGAGGACAAAGCGCGAACCGTGCCCCATGGCACTCGTCACGGAGATCGTTCCGCCATGCACGCGTGCGACGTGCTTGACAATGGCGAGGCCGAGTCCCGTGCCGCCACCGGAGCGGGCGGGATCTTCTTTGTAGAATCGCTCGAAGAGGCGCGGCAGGTGTTCTTCTGGAATGCCGACACCCGTATCCTCCACCCAGAGCAGAACATTGCCATCGCCATTATGGTCGGCGCCGACCGTGACGCGACCGCCGACGGTAGTGAACTTCACCGCGTTATGGACGAGGTTCACAAGTGCGCCCTCAAGCATTCGCCGGTCGCCCCAGACGGCGGGTATGTCATGCGGTACCGCCGCCGCCAGCACGACACCGGCCCGCTCCGCCTGCGCCTCCAGCCGCTCGACCGCGCTCATGGCGAGATCCGAGACATCGAGCGCGGCGAGACTTGGCTGATCGCGCCCCGATTCGAGCCGCGCCAGTTCCAGCAATTCGCGGACGAGTTGCGTCAGCTCGTCCACTTCACGGTTGATCTTATTCAGCCGGTCCTCCGCCATGCCGGGCACATCGAGGCCGCCATCGAGCAGCGTCTCAACGTAGAGTTTGATGCTCGCCAGCGGTGTCCGCAGTTCGTGCGAGACATTGGCGACCAACTCGCGCCGCACGGTCTGCAGATGCTGCACCTGTGTCACATCCCGCGCCAGCAGGAGAACGTCGTCTTTTGGCACATCCGCCGGGACAGCGATCACACGGACGACGCGGCCACTGGCGGAGACTTCCACCGCGCGTTCCTGCCGCGCGCCCGTCATCTGACAGCGACGCACGAGATCGGCGATCTCGTGGTCGCCGGTCATCTCGATTACCGTCCGCCCCCGGACCGTCGCGAGGCTCGTTGGGAAGAGGGCAAGCGCGGCGTCATTGACCGAGAGGATTTCCTGCTCGCGCCCGACAACAATCACGGCGTCGTCGAGCGCGGCGAGGATCGTTCCCAGGCGATGATTCTCGGCGGCCAGGTCGTCCACGCGATGACGTGCCTGATGCATCGCATCACGGACGCGCGCGATCACCGGCCCCGTATCCGCATCACCAATCAGGGGGCGAAAGTCGTCTTCGATCGCGCGCAATCGCGCCCGCAGCACCATCGCAGACCAAGCGGCGACCGCGCAGCCAATCAGCGCGCAGATCGCGATCAGCCACGCGACGGTGATCATACCTGTCTACCCCTCAAAGCGATAGCCATGTCCGCGCACGGTGACGAGGCGTGTCGGCGTGGCGGGTTCGGCCTCGATCTTCTCGCGCAACTGCCGCATATGAACATCAACCGTCCGGGGATCGCCGTAATAATCAATACCCCAGACGCTGTCGAGCAATTGCTGGCGGGAAAGCGCGATGCCACGATTGCGGACAAGATATGTCAGGAGATCGAATTCGCGCGGGCGCAGCGGCACTTCCACGCCGTTCAGCAGCACGCGCCGCTCCTGCGGCGAGACGACGAGGTTGCCGTAGGTCATTCCTTCCGTGCGCGGAATGACACCGTCCGGGTCTGTCGCTGCCAGTTCGGGTAACCCGTCGCGCCGCCGGAGAACTGCACGAATTCGCGCGTGCAGTTCGCGCAAGCCGAACGGCTTGGTCACGTAATCGTCCGCTCCGAGTTCGAGGCCGACGACCTTGTCCGTTTCGTCATCCCGCGCGGTGAGCATAATGACCGGCACGTCGCTGTCGCGCCGGAGCGCCTGGCAGACCTTGAAACCGTCCATACCCGGCAACATGACATCGAGGATGACGAGGTCGGGCTTCTCCGACCGTGCGAGACGCAGCCCGGTTAGCCCGTCACTCGCCGTGAGGACACGATACCCCTGCCGTTCTAACGAGAACTGCAACGACTCGCGAAACGGCCGCTCATCGTCCACAACCAGGATGGACGCCGTCTTTTCTTCGAGTTGCATCCGGTCAGCACCTCCCGCCCTCTGCCGCCATCCGGCGCAGCGTACGACGGCAGTGTACCATCGGCAGTGTTATCGCACTGTGAGCAGGTTGCGTGCATCGTGATCTGTCCGTTATTCTCCGGCGAGTGGTGTGACCGCGAGGGAGACTCCGTGATTGGATGGTGTATGCACAACACAATTCCGGCTATCCGATGACTGATCTCATGCGGCCATCGGTCTGCATCGTTGGCTGTGCCTCGTGGGACACGCTGCTTCCCGTGGATCATTACCCCGCGGAAAGCGAATATTGTATCGCGTCCGACGAAATACAGATGCCGGGCGGCACATCCACGAATGTGGCGGTCGCACTCGCCCGCCTCGGAATGCCGCCCCGGTTCGTCGGCGTCGTCGGTGACGACTGGCGCGGCGAGCGATTGCGTGCCGGGCTGGAATCCGCCGGGGTGGTATGCGACACGCTCGGCGTCCATGTCGGGCAGGACTCCGATCGCTCGATTATCCCGATTGGCCCTACCGGGAGCAGAACGATCTTCTGGATCAAAGGCGCGATGCTCGGGCGCGGGGACGTGCTCGACCTGCCAACCATTTTCCGGCATCACGTCGTCTATCTCGACCTCGTTGATCTCGACTTCTGGGCGGACATCCTCGATGCGTACGATCGCGACTGCGCCAATCTGCCTGACGCCCCACTCCTCGTCGGCCAGACGGTCTTCGTCGCCGGCATCCTCGCCCCTGCTGCCGCGCTCCCATTCGTCGGGCGGCATCATCTCTTCATCGGCGGCGAGTGGGAGTGGAAGTTAATGACGGGCGCCACGTCGCGCGCCGATCTGGTCGCATGCCTGCGACGGACGGTTCGCGAGACGCGGCTTGAGATGGCGGTCATCACGCATGGCGCGGAGGGCTGCACGGTCATCACCGCGTCGGAGACCTTCGCATCTCCCGCCGCCACCATCCCCGTCCTCGATACGACGGGCGCGGGTGATGCCTTCGCCGCCGGATTCGTTTTCGGCCACGTGCGCGGCTGGCCCCCGGAACGGTGCGCGCGGTTCGCCAATGCCGTTGGTGGCCTCGCGACGCGCGCCCTCGGCTCGCAGGTTTCGTTACCTTCCCTGGATGAGGCGTGGCGGCTCGCCTTTGGCGATGATCCTGAGCATCACACAAAACATGACGTGGTGGGGGGGGGGGGGAACCCGACCCAACCCCCTGCCACACCGAGAAGACCCCCCCCCCCCCGGGCCAAGAAC
>JAICJW010000353.1 GCA_025928215.1 Chloroflexia bacterium
CTCACCGTGCAGCACGTTGCCGATCCAGACGACGTACTGCACCGGCAGCGGCTTATCGAGGCCGTACTGATGGTTCAGGTTCTCGACGTAACCGGCGCTCGACTTCTCGATCTGGAACGGGCTGCCCGGCGTCGCGTGCATCAGAAAGAAGATCGCCAGCGACATCAAGAGGAGGGTTGGGATCATCCAGAGGATGCGCCCCGCGATGTACCTGCCCATGCCGAACCTCCGATTGCACCCTTTTAGGTTGAAGTCCCGCCCTGCATGGGGCGGCCCGTCTATGGATGAGTCGAATGCTCAAACGGTCATTCGTTGCTTCATTCGGGCGGAATGTAGCATGTTCATAACCCTCTGTCAATCACGCCTATGCGCCCCTCGCATTTCGTCATATTGGCGTAGCAAACGCTTCGGCAGTCAGCGCTACTCGGTGAAGCGATAGCGGACGAGCGATGCGATTACCACGAAGGCGTCGCGCCAGTTGAGTTTCTTCCCCTCGTCGAACTCGCGGCCATTATAGGAGATTGGCACTTCGTAGATGCGGTGCCCCCGCTTGAGGATCTTCGCCGTCATCTCCGGGTCGAAACCCCAGCGGTTTTGCTTCAACGTGAACGAATGCGCGACCGCGCGCGTGCAGAGTTTGTAGCACGTCTCCATATCGGTCAGCGTCGTGTCGTAGAGGATATTGCCGATCATCGTGACGAGCTTGTTACCGACCTGATGCCAGTAGTACATCGCCTTATGCTCGCCGAGGAAGCGCGAGCCGTAGACGACGCTGCTACGCCCTTCGAGAATCGGGCGGAGAAGGATCGGATAGTCGCGCGGGTCGTATTCCAAATCGGCATCCTGCACGAGGAGGAAGTCGCCCGTCGCATGTTCGATCCCCGCGCGTACCGCCGCGCCCTTGCCCCGATTTCGGGGCAGCAGGAAGGCGCGCACACCGGGCAACTCCGCGAGGCCGGGTAACAACTCCCGCGTGCCGTCGGTCGAGCCGTCGTCCACGAGGATGATTTCGGTATTCAGGCGAAGCGTCCCGAGATCCACATCGCGGATGCGCCGGACGATCTCCGATAGCGTCTTCTGTTCGTTGTAGACTGGCACAATCACCGACAGCGTGCGCCACGGCGGCGAGATGGGTTCCTCTGGCCATTGCCAGGACATGGGGCGATGCCTCCTCCGGGGGTCGTCGGTCGTCGGTCGTGAGAACAGGGCGATACGAACACTGCGCGGGATACTACCGCATCACTGCGCATGATGCATCTCTGCGGTCGGATCGGGAACGTGGAGGCGATCACAGAGCGCCGGGAGGGACTCGAAGCGGAAGGGATGCGCCCGCCGCGTGACCCGTTCCCGGAGTTCGTCCACGGTACGGCGCGCCCGCTCGACAACGCGCGGCGGATAGTGGTGGCGCGCGGCATAGTCCGCGAATTCGTCTTCATCGTGCAGTTCGACGCGCCCATCCGGGAAGATCACCAGATCGAGATCGAGGTCGGTATAGGCGATCGTCGGTTCGGGTGCGGTCTGCCAGCGCGGCGTTTTGGCGACGTTACAGTAATAGCCGCGCAGGCCGCCCGACGCCGCGTCATATCCCGCGATGACATTCCACCAGCGGTCGCGCCAGAAGAACTCCGCCGTCAGATCGCCGGGCCGGAAAATTGGCGAGCGCCCCTCCACTTCCGGCCCGAAGACGCCCGAAACGATTACATGACAGGGCCGCCACCGCAGCACGCGCACCGGATACGAGAACCGGGGCCGGTCTCCCGACCGTGCATGATAGAGCGCGACACGCGCCTCGGTCGGAGCGGTGCCAAGAATTTTCTGGTGGCGGCCTTCAGACACCATCCTCATAGGATGAAGTTACTCAAATCCTCATCGGCGGCGATGTCGCCAACCTTCTCACGGACGTAGCTCGCGTCAATGGTGATCGTCTGGCCGCGAAAGGCCGCGGCATCAAACGAGAGTTGCTCGATGACCCGCTCGACGATCGTCGCGAGGCGGCGCGCGCCGATGTCCTGCGTGCGGTTGTTGACGTCCGCCGCCAGCCGCGCCATCTCCTCCAAACCGTCGTCCGTGAACTCAATATCCACGCCCTCGGTGGCGAGCAAGGCGACGTACTGCTTTGTCAGCGCGTTGCGCGGTTCCTTCAAGATCGCGAGCAGGTCCGTCTCGGTCAGGCTTTGCAACTCAACGCGGAGCGGAAAGCGCCCCTGCAATTCGGGGATCAGGTCGGACGGCTTCACGCCGTGGAAACTGCCCGCCGCGATGAAGAGGATATGGTCAGTTTTCACCGGGCCATAGCGCGTCATGACAACCGAGCCTTCAACGATCGGGAGCAAGTCGCGTTGCACGCCCTCACCGGAGACATCCGCGCCGTACTCGCCATTGCGCGAGATGGTCTTGTCAATCTCGTCAATGAAGACGACGGCGGCGTCCTCGGCGCGGCGGATGGACTCGTCCACCACGGCGTCGAAGTCCACCATCCGGTACGCTTCCTGCTGCGTGAGGATGCGCCGCGCATCGCGGACACTGACGCGGCGCGAGCGGCGGCGCGATGCGTTGCGGCTCAGGTCGTCCAGGAAGTCGCCGTAACTGCTCTCGTCATAGGGGCCGTCGTCGCCGTACTCATCGAAGAATTGCTCGATATCAATCTCAACCGTCACATCTTCGAGCAAGTCCTGGTTGAGCATTTCGAGTAGTTTCTTCCGCTGCCGCCGCTGCCGTTGCGCGGCACCGGCGCTCTCCGCTTCCGGTTCGGTCTTCTCTGGCGGGGTTGCGCTCCGCCGGTTCGCGCGCGGGCGGCGGTCGTGATCGGTCTGCTCGAGCAGATAGGTGATGAGTCGTTCGCGCGCGGCGACCTCCGCCTGACTTTTCACGGCTTCGAGGCGCATCGAATGCAGGTTCGAGATAGAGACCTCGACGAGATCGCGGATGATGGATTCGACATCACGGCCCACGTAGCCGACCTCGGTAAACTTCGTCGCCTCGACCTTGATGAAGGGGGCGTCCACAATCTTCGCGACGCGGCGGGCGATTTCCGTCTTGCCGACGCCCGTTGGCCCCATCATCAGGATATTCTTCGGCGTCACCTCATCGCGCATGTCCTCGCTGAGCAGTTGCCGCCGGAAGCGGTTGCGCAGCGCGATTGCGACGGCGCGCTTCGCCTCGTTCTGGCCGATGATGTACTTATCGAGTTCCGCGACGATCTCCGCGGGCGTCATCGCCGCGGGTGGCGTGACTTCGGCGACGGCGGCCGTCGCGCCATTCGGCGGGCCGGCATTCGCGGCCTGCGGCGGCTGGCGGGTATCGCGGACGATGACTTGTTCCGTTGCGCTCATCGTACAGTCCTTCGGCGGTACGGCAAGGCGGATTCTTCCTTGCCGACCGTCAGCACAGTAATGTGGTCATTGGTGTAGATACAGGTGTCGGCGGCGATCTGCATCGCTTTCTCGGCGATTTCCTTCGCGGAAAACGTCGTGCCATCAAGATACGCTTTCGCGGCCGCAAGCGCGAACGGCCCGCCGGAGCCGATGGCGATCACGCCCTCATCCGGTTCGACGACATCGCCTTCACCGGAGAGAACGAGGATCTGCTCGCTGTCCGCGACGAGCAATTGCGCCTCCAGACGGCGAAGATAGCGGTCCGTCCGCCATTCCTTCGTCAGTTCGACGGCGGATTTGCGCAGGTTGCCGCTGTGCTCGTCCAGTTGCGCCTCGAACTTCTCGAAGAGTGTCAGCGCGTCCGCGACCGCTCCCGCGAACCCCGCAAGGATGCGGCCATCACCGAGCGCGCGGACTTTTTTCGCGCCGTGTTTCATCACGACATCGCCGAAGGTAATCTGCCCGTCGCCCGCCATCGCCACGGTGTCGCCGCGCTTCACCGCGAGGATCGTCGTGCCGTGCGCGCGCGGCAGAGATGGTTCATTCATATATGGCATGGATGTATGTCATTTCCTTTGGTGTACGTCCATCTGTCATCAATGCAGCGTACCACCGCGCCATGCGGGCGGCAACGAACCTCCCCCCGGCCCCTCCCACTTGCCCATCGAGCACCCGCACGGAGAGGGGTGACTCGCTCGGAATGCCGTGATGTTCCCCGAAGATCGTGACCAAACTTTCAGTCGCTCCCCCTCTCCATCGCAATAGAGAGGGGGCAGGGGGTGAGATTCAATCCGCCGATACCGCGACGGGCTCGGGGGCGCGCTTGCGCGGATCGGTATTAGTGGTGTAGTCGCAATCCGGGTAGCGGTTGCAGCCCCAGAAGATGCGGTTGCCTTTGCGCGTCTTGCGCTGGACGAGTTCGCCGGTGGCGCACTGCGGGCAATGGATGCCCGTCGTCACCTCGATCTTTTTGCTCGTCTTGCACGTCGGGTAATCCACGCAGGCAATGAAGCGACCGTACCGGCCCGTCTTGACGACCATTGGCTTCCCGCAGGTCGGGCAAATCTCGTCGGTTGGCTCATCCGGGGCTTTCTCGTACTGCGGCGGCGCGCCGGAGCCGTCGAGCTGCTTGGTATTCTTGCATTCCGGGTAGCCGGAGCAGGAGAGGAAGCGCCCATAGCGCGAGACGCGAATGACCATCGGTTTGCCGCACACATCGCAGATTTCGTCCGTCGTCTCGCCCTTCACCGCGCCGCCATCGGCTTCCGCTTTCTTCGCGGTCGCGTCGAACGGCCCGTAGAACTGGCGAAGCAGCGGCACCCATGCCGTCTTTCCCTCCGCGACATCGTCCAGCCGCTCCTCCATCTGCGAGGTGAAGCCGTAATCAACAACCTCCGCGAAGTTCTTGACGAGCACATCAGTGACGATCGTCCCCA
>JAICJW010000517.1 GCA_025928215.1 Chloroflexia bacterium
CGCCATCGCCTGCACGGCGGGCGAGACCGAGCGGTACGATGCCATCGCCGCCTTCACCATCGAGCGGACGCGTCGTAACGGCTTCGCCCGCGCGTGCGCGCACCGGCTGCTCGGCGCGATCCAGAGCGAGCGCGGCACACTGCCCGTGCTGACGACGAGCGCGGAGAATGAGGCGGCGATTGCGCTCGCCCGCTCCCTCGGCCTCACCGAGCGGCACGATTACACGGTCTACGACCTCGCATGAACGCTCAACCGCCGCTCGTCCTCGCCTCCGGGTCGCCGCGCCGCCGCGACCTGCTCGATCGCCTCGGTATTCCCTTTCTCGTTGACCCAAGCGGCGCGGACGAGACACCGCCCGCCGAAACGACGCCGGAAGCGGTCACACGCCACCTCGCGCTTGTGAAGGCGCGTGAAGTGGCGGCGCGGCATCCCGGCGCGTACATCCTCGGCGCGGACACGCTCGTGACAGTGGATGGTCTCATCCTCGGTAAGCCGGTGGATACGGCGGACGGGGCACGGATGCTCCGCCTCCTGCGGGGCTGGGCGCACCGGGTGCCGACGGGCGTCGCGCTGATCGCCCCGGACGGTACGGAAACTGCCCTCGTCGAAACCGCGACAGTGACGATGCACCCCTACACCGAGGTCGCGATCGGCGCGTACCTCTCCACTGGCGAGCCATTCGACAAAGCCGGTTCCTACGCCGTACAGGGCGCGGGCAACGCGCTCGTCGCCTCCGTCGAAGGTTGCTACACCACGGTCGTCGGCCTCCCGCTCTGCCGCGTTATCGCGTTGCTGCAAGACGCGGGTTTCTCCATCCCCACCAACGTAACTGTCGGGTGCAACCCGGATCAATTCTGCGCGCTCAACCCTCGCAACACGATGGAGGGGCGCACAGGTATGCAGCTGATCTGATTCGTTGATGGACTATGGCGTCTCGCGTACGGTGTCGAACCCGCCGGTATCCGTCGTGTTCGTGGTTTCGGGTGGGAGGCAGATGCGGCGGCAGAGGGCGGTGAGGGTGGCGACCGTGAGGTCCGGCATCTCCTCGCGGGCACGCGGCTCCTGGATGGCATGCAGGCCGCGCCGGAGGCGGATCGTCAGCAAGCCCAGCCGCTTCGCGGGCGCGATGTCGTAGTCGAGCCGGTCGCCGATCATCGCAGCCTCTTTGGGGTCGCAGGCGGCACGATCGAGGGCATACTGGAAAATGCGCGGATCAGGCTTGCCGAAGCCGAGTTCGCCGGAGAGGCACCAGAGATGCACCGCCTCCCCGAAACCGGCAATCTCCGCCCACTCGCGGATCGTCGCGGGTTGGTTGGCGATCACGGCGGTGCCGAACCGTTTGGCGAACGTCTCCATTGTCGGCTTCGCCTCCGCGTAGGGCGGCGTGGGGCGGGAGAGGTTGTGCAACTCCTGCCGCACGGCGGTCGCCGTCTGCTCGTCCACGAGCCGGCTAAGGACACCCCGGACGATATGCCGGTCGTATGATGCGACCGCCGCGTCCCACGCGCCGCGCACCGCGACGAGCGGCACGCGATAGCCGCGTAGCGCGAGCAAGCGCACGATCTGCTTGCGCGTCTGCTCATCGCCGAGCGTTTCGTCCATCAGCACGGAGCCGACATCGAAGAAGAGCCAGCGAATCCGGTGCAAGCGGTTCTCCAGCGCGTTGGTGTCGCGCAGGCGGCGGGGCAGCAAATTCGGCCGGATGGGGGGGGGACTCATGCGGGAGGCACCACGTTTCCTCTGCTTCGCATCTAGATGAGGCTGTCATGCCAGAGGAGGAAGTGCAAGCCGACGTTGCCCATCTCCACCTGCCAGGCGGGCGCATTATCGGGCGTGTAGGTGAGCACCCGCCGCTCAAACGCCTGCATCAGCACGGCATGCAGCGTACCGCCGACGCGCGTCTGCGTCCAATACGGCTCGGTGATCGGCAAGCCGAGAAGGGTCTGCCAATCGGACGGGAGCGTCTGCATCCAACTCCAGAAGACATCCGGGATATTGTGACCGAGATTGCTGTCATACTGCGCGATGGTCGCATATCCGGCGCGTGCGGGGTCGTTTCCCACGTTGCCGCCGCTGTCAATCGTCGTCGTCACCGGCGCGCCGATCATTTTCGTGGCGCGCCGGTCCTTCGCCAGATCACCGAACGACGCGACACCCCAGAGCGTTGCGTAGGTTGGGCAACTCTCATTGTTCAACGCGTCCCCCGCGACCGGGATTGCCGCCGGGCGGTACGGCTGGAAGGCACTGTTGCCCACTTGCACGCCGCCGCTGACCATCTCCGTGACAAGCAGGCCGTTCGAGACGCCGCTCGTCGGCGTAGTCAGTTCCATCCGCGCTTTGTCGAAGTAGAAAACCGTCCGCATGCCACCGGGTGACTCCGCGTATGGCTCCATCCGCGTCGTCACGGCATCTGGCCCGTAGAGCCACGAGCGATTGACCTTCCCCGCCGCGACCGCGCCATCGCCGCTGCTCCATGCCGTGCCGATCACGCCGGGGGCCGCATTGACGCCGTTCGGCAGGCGATATCCGGCAGCAGGCGGGGCAGGCGC